>NZ_WXWI01000001.1:0-3283 GCF_009904895.1 Vibrio sp. V31_P5A7T61 | reverse complement strand
GTTATCAGTCGTAATACCTAGCTTATACTCTATAAACTTAATTATTTCACTTTCTGAAAGAATGTCATATTCAGAAAGAGTAGCCGCATAATCAGTCTCCAAATAAACATCTACTTGAGTGGAAATTAATTTATTCTCATTAATATTTAAATCAAGCAGATCCTTGTTATGTAATGGCCTTAAACCATCCTCTGTATTAATATACAACATCAAGTTAAATGGCATTTCAGATGCCTTACTAAAAGATTCTAGATATCGTATATTCGTCTTACCAGTGATTATTATTGCAATTGAAGGTTTTTTAATTGGAAAATCAAATCTCTCCACTTCCCACTTCATTTTTTTACCATGTTTAAACTGATCTCTTCCTGACCGAATTGAGCTGTTAGTTACATCAGGAATAATAATATTTGGGTACGCTACAAAACATTTACCTACATATTTCTCATATATTTCACTCATAGGTAAATGATCAAAAGGAGCTTCAAATGACTTTTGGGCCTCTATAACCTCATCAATTACTGAATAATCAAAAGCAATGGCAAATGAACCGCAAGTAGAAGAACTTGAATCAGAAGTTCTTCCTGGGTAATAATAATTATTTTCTAGTGCTATATCTTCATTAATATTTTCCCACCCATATTGGGAAGCCCCAAGTAGAAGAACCTTCCAATTTTCATCAACGCTATTAATAAATTTAGAGAACTTATCATTAAATGAATCATGCAATAACACATCATCTTCTAGTATAAGAAACCTTTTGTACCCCTTACTTTTGGCATCTTCAAGGATTTTAATATAGGTTTGTATATAACCAATTGCACCTGCAGATTCAATTAGATGATTATTTCTATCAACTTCTAAACATGAATATTTAGGATATCTCTTAAGTTGGCCTATAGGTTTTTTCTTATATTTTTCAAAAAAACAAAAACTCTCACCTTCATATCCATTTATAGCATTGAAAACTTCAAAGCAAATTTCATTCCCAGTTAAATGCTTAGCGGTTTTCAACCTATTTTCATGTTTATGTGGGAGATTAACTAAATATACATGATCGAAATAATCATTCACTTTACTAATGTTTGTTTTTTCATTACCATGAATATGTTTTGATATTTGTTCTCTTATACGACTCTGACATAGCTTAATATTAACACTAACATTATCATTGCCGTATTGTTTCTCATATTGGATATAAAGATCTAATGCTTTCTCATAATTCCCTTGTGTGAATAATTTACTTGCTTTTCTTAACAGCATTCTTGATTCTCTTGAAAATTTTCATATTATTAAAAATCACTTAGTAGTATGTGAAAAATTAGTTGTAAAATATAATCATGAAAGAAATAGGAAAGGTAGTAGCCACCTAAATAGGTAGCTATATCATATAAAGACACATTAAAAAGTTAATATAGGAAGATAGTTAATCATTTTCATGAATTAGCCAAATCGATAACTATCAAGTAATGCATTTCTATTAATTATCAAAAAATATTCATTAAACTACTTCAACTTCAATTTGTTCACGCGGCACTTTTACCGTTGGCTGTTGTGAGATTGGCGTATTGTGATCTTTTTTATACACCTGCTCAAAACAGTAGTTAGTTGCTTCAATGTAACCTTCAACACTACCACAGTCAAAACGCTGACCTTTAAACTTATAAGCTAACACACAGCCTGCTTTGGCTTGTTTTAACAGCGCATCAGTAATTTGAATTTCGCCACCTTTACCAGGCTCGGTTTGCTCAATCAACTCAAAAATATCTGGGGTTAAAATGTAGCGGCCAATAATCGCGAGATTACTTGGCGCCGTACCAGGGTCGGGTTTTTCGACCATATCATCGACGCGGAATAAATCATCTTTGATCATTTGACCGGCAATCACGCCATATTTATGGGTTTGATCGTCGGGCACCTCTTGCACCGCGACAATGGTGCAGCGAAATTGGTTATACAAAGCCACCATTTGTGCCAGTACCCCTTTGTGTTCATTAACACATAAGTCATCGGCCAGCACAACAGCAAACGGCTCGTCACCCACTAACGGGCGACCAGTTAAAATAGCATGACCTAAACCTTTCATTTCTCGCTGACGAATAAAGGTAAAGTTTGCTGAATCAATTAAGCCACGAATATCATCCAGTAGAGCTTCTTTACTGGTGCCCTGAATTTGATGCTCTAATTCATAATTTTTATCAAAGTGATCCATCAAGGCTTGCTTACCACGGCCTGTTACTACGCACATATCTGTCATGCCTGCTTGAATCGCTTCATCAACGCCGTATTCAATCAAAGGTTTATTGACTACCGGCATCATCTCTTTTGGCATCGATTTAGTGGCGGGTAAAAAGCGCGTACCGTAGCCGGCAGCAGGGAATAAGCATTTTTTAATCATGGAGAGCTCCTAGAACTGACTTTTAAGTATTGAGACCTGTTATAAAAATAAAAAGCAGCAATTTAAGCTACTAACGAGTTCGATCTATTGACGAATTCTGTCTATTAACGAGTAGAAAGTAATTACACTTAACCCTTAACCAACAACTCTAAAAATTTACCGTGGGTCGATAAAATAATTGATATTTTCTATAATAAAACGCTGATCTACCTTACGCGGTTTAATCTCAAACACCGCCATTCGATTATCAATAATCTCAATCGGTTCAAACAAGGCTTCAACGATATGGTAGTAATCTCGTTCAACGTAATCATCAAACAAAACTAAAGTTGGCTTACGAATTTGAATGCAAGCAGTAAGAAAGCTTGCCACCCGAAAGCGGCCGTCAATCAGAACGACGCTTGGGCGAAGTTTATGTTCTTGTAAATAACGCCAAGCTCGTTGCGGATAATCAGGCCACAACTTAAACTGGCTATCATCCACCGGTCGCCCCCAAGCTTTAGTTGGTCCTATATCCGCATAAATAGGAATAATAGTCCCCGGCAATTTTTGCTCTTGGTAAGCGCCGATTAATTCAACTAACCACTTAGGGTCTGTTTCTGTGGTCACCACTGTACACCCTTGCTCAGCGGCATATAATGTCGAACCACCAGAGCCATACTCAAGTATCACTTTATGGTTAGCGTACACTTTTTTCACATACTCGATACAATCGGGAGTGAAAGTTAACTGAAATTCTTGAAACACTACAATTATTTCCTCTCAGTTATCTCATATAGCTTCTTAATTTGAAATGAATAAAATTTATCGACAAAATGAAATGGAGTAAGTCCCCACTTATGCTTACTATCAGCGACTAAAATATCATCTGGATACGATATAATG
>NZ_WXWI01000067.1:0-3344 GCF_009904895.1 Vibrio sp. V31_P5A7T61 | reverse complement strand
ATTTGTTACCAAGCTATGTTGCTTCAACCTATCCAGAGTTTGAACGGTTACAATTGACAGTAAATTGCCGTAATAAAGCCGCGTACAATTGTTATCTTAAATGTGGTTTTGAAGACACAGGGAATTTGTATTTAGGTGGTCCAGTTGGTCCTCAACATATAATGCAGAGAACCGCCGCCTAACAAAGCATTTAAGAGGGACAGCCAACGCGTGGCATTTTTATTATGCGTTGGTTTTTGTGATTACAATGTTATGCGGAAAGTTGGTAGTAGCGTTGGCTGCCCCTTAATGCGGCGTTAGTTTTTTAGGGGGAATTTATAGTGGACACATGGTCATTCATCATTTCAGTAATTGCTGTTGTTATCTCATTAGTTGCTTTGGTTAAAACTTCATTCTGGTTTAATTATAAAATTAGCATAAGGCAAGTAGCTACTAACTGCATTATTGAAGAGAATAAATTAAAACTTCGGTTGAAGTTCATATTTGCTTGTAGTGGTAATCAAAGTATATATGTTGACCAGATGTATTTTAATCAAGGTGAGAAAGTAACTGTTAGTAATGGAAGTCAATCATCTGATGTGAAAAAACTATTAAAGCCAGGTGAAATTAAAGAGTTTATCTTGGATATAGACTCATCAGAATTCAAGCATGACCAAGCGTACACAATGATCTTTACATTATTGTCTTCAAACTCAACTCAATCACATCTATGTCTAACTATTCGGACTAAGCCTACGGATGTCAGAGGTTCAATTATTAATTTCGAAAAACTAGTAAGTGGTAGTTATTCTTACTCACCTTTATATGTGTGGGTTGGTTTCAAGCAATGGCGTTCTCGTAAAATAAGGGAACAAAACTAACAAGGCGTTAAAGAGGGATTCACAACGCGCGGTATTCTCATTATGCGTTGATTTTATTGGTTTTTAGTGCAATGCGGAAGGTTGGTAGTTGCGTTGTTCACCCCTTAACGCGGCGTTATGTGCCTAATAGTTTTCAACGTCTATATTAGTTATATTACAAGGAAATCATATGTTTAGAGTCATATATGAGTGGCGAGTGCCATCTAATAAAATGGATGAATTTCAAAAGGTTTGGAGTTCTACAACTGACTCTATTCATCATACAGTCGAGGGTGCTCTCGGCAGTTTTATGCTTCATTCCTTTGATAAACCTGAAAAGGTACTAACGATTGCTAAGTGGCGCTCTCGACAAGATTGGGAGTTATTTTGGGAAAATAGTAATCCTGAAAAAATGCAGAAAATGCGTGAAATCGCTGAACGAATTTCGGTGGAATCGTTCGACGAAATAGAAGATCGGAGTAAATAATGACCCCGGCACATAACAAACAATTCAAGCAGACCCTCAACGCGTGGCATTTTCGTTTTGCGTTGAGTTTGGTGATTAGGGTGTTGTGCGGAAAGTTGGTAGTCGCGTTTCGGGCTACTTAATTGGGCGTTATAACCCACCGGAAATCAGAGTATACAATATGGAAAAATTTGAATTCAGAACTATCTATTTTTGGGTGCACACTTCATTCTCCGCAGTTTCTGTTGCGTTTTTTCTTAGCTTGCTGAGTGCTCAGCCACCGACGATTAACGCATTGTCGATAAAATTCGCGTCAGTGTTTTTTTGCATCAGCGTAATTTTAAATGCAAGCTTATCGCTCTTTTTGGCTTTATTTGGCAATATCAAAGGCTATGTTAATCGCATTTACTACACGCTTTATCCATGGAATGACCTAGGCAGTTTACCCGCTATATCTATATATAGCTTCATGTTTGGCATGATTTCGTTGTTTAGCTATTACTCATATTTATATGCTTTTACGGCTGTAATTACGATCTTCTACACAGGCAATCGTATTCAATCCCAAGTAAACAAAGCTAATGCGGATGCCTTTGAAAAGGCACAAGATACGGAGTGAAATGGGTTATAACAATCAATTTAAGAGGGATTCACAACGCTTGGTACTTTTGCTTCTACTTCAAATTTAGTGTTTATGGCACAATGCGTTAGGTTTGGGTGGAGGCGTTGTTCACCCCTTAATTGGGCGTTATATGTATAGGAGAAATCGGTGGAAAGAAAACCAAAATTATTTATAGCATCATCTGTCGAGGGACTGGATGTTGCTGAAGCGGTAAATGTCAATTTAGAATATGTATCAGAGAATACTCTTTGGACAAATGCCTTTCAGTTATCAAGCGTAACTTTAACGAGCCTTGCTGAAAAGGCTGATTCTTCTGATTTTGGAGTTTTTATCTTTACTCCAGATGATGGATTAGAAATGCGAGGTGATAAACGCAGCGCTGTTCGTGACAATGTACTTTTTGAGCTAGGTATTTTTATTGGAAGCTTAGGCGTGGAAAGGTGTTTTATAGTAAAACCTAGGAATGTAGATCTCCACATCCCAACAGATCTAGCAGGAGTAACGATTGCGGATTATGATTCAAATCGTTCAGATAATAATCTAAGTTCGGCTTTGTCGTTTGCATGTACTCAAATGAAGGCTTCAATCAGAGCGTTAGGTCTTTTTGAAGACTCAGAGGTAGGGGTTGACGAAGATCTAGGTGAGAAAAGCTTCGAGATTCAACTAGGTGATGAAGCGTTGGGTATTCTCGTTTCTGCTGCAGGTAACGCTAGTGAAAGTTTCGATACAATTCAAATTCAGTATGCAGAGCCTAAGCAGCGTCCATACTTAAATCAAGCGTTAGAAGACCTTGAGTCAGTTGGTTATATAAGGTTTGCACATTCTAATCGCCTTTCTAAGTCAATGATCTATCGTTTGACAACTGAAGGTCGAAAATATGTCCTTTCTTCTGGCTTAATCGAACACATATAACAAACAATTTAAGAGTGATTCAGCACGCTTGGCATTTTTGGTTTGGGTTGAGTTCAGTGATTACGGTGTTCAAATTGAGTGTCGTGGTCACGTGCTTCACACCTTAATTGGGCGTTATGTTTACTCGGTTAAAGTTCAAATCGGAGAATGTTGTGAATTTAGAAAGTATCCATCATGTAGCGATTATTTGCTCTGATTATCAACGATCTAAGTCATTTTACACGGAAATATTAGGTCTTAAGATCCTTGCCGAAAATTATCGAGAAAGCCGAGATTCATATAAATTAGATTTAGCGTTACCAAATGGTGGACAAATTGAGCTGTTTTCTTTTCCAGAGCCACCGCCTAGATTAAGTAATCCAGAATCTCAAGGTTTAAGGCATTTAGCGTTTGTTGTTAACTCAGTGGAATTGACAGCTAACGAGTTACAATCACATGGAATTGATGTTGAGCCAATTCGAGTTGATGAATTTACAGGTAAACGATTCACCTTTTTTAAAGATCC
>NZ_WXWI01000049.1:0-3373 GCF_009904895.1 Vibrio sp. V31_P5A7T61 | reverse complement strand
TGTTTATTAAATAAATACATTATTTGCATGTAGTAGATAACCTCAATAGATCTATATTACTATTTATTTTATCAGAAATATCGTAGTCAAATGTGCATTTCTGATCTTCTGACTCTCCCCAACGAATATATAGCGAGCCAACAGGTTTAGAAACTCGAATAAAGGCAAGTCCACTTTGTGAAACCATACCGATATTAATATTGTCATCATCCTTAATTTCAGAACCTAGTGGTGGCAATGTTACTCCAGATATCTGGATTAGCAATGCTTTGCCTAAACGGGTACTAACATCATAGCTTAAAATTGCTCCCGCTGTTGGAATTAATCTAAACTGTGTTTCTGAAAGCTCAACATCTTTATTATTAATTGTTGAAGGATCCAGAGATATTTGGTTGATACTGTAAGGCGATAAATTACTAATAATACCATAACCGTTACCTGAAATTGCTGCACCTCGTGTGTTACGAATCGCGACACCTTTAGCATCTTTCGCCTTTACTATTGCAAATGAATCTCCCAAACTTTGGCTTAAGTTAACGCCACCAGAATGTATAACTGCTCCACCACGAATATTTGCTCCCCACTGTTTATAACTTTCACTTTGGCTATAGGTAGTTCCAAAAGAAGCTTTTTCTGCTAACTGATTTAGGCTTACTGAATAAGTCGAATTATCATCATCTAAAGAGTAATTCAATCCATACGTTGTATTTTCCAAATCACCAAGTTGACCAGATAAACCAGCCTGATAACTTGTCATATTGTCATTGCGTGTTACACCTAATGACATTAATGCTGGATAATTACTTTCTCCTAAAGGAATTGAAATTCCAAGGCTTACAACATCATCAGAACCAGATCTATCCTGTTGATAAATCTTAGAATAATTAAGATTCAGTGTCGCTTTCCCTATACGAGATGAGTACCCTAGTTGAGCTTGAGTAACTGCATCTTTCTCACCACGATAACTGGTGTGAGAGCCAGAAAAATAAAGTTGCCCCATATTTGCTAAAGACTGGTTGACATTTAAACTCAGTAGAGATCGTTCTGACTGACTAAAAACGATTGATGTATTAGTATCATTCTGTGAATTTGCAGCCACTACATCACTTAATGTTCGATAACCCGATGTAGAATATCGATATCCAGCTAAAGTTAAGGTCGTACCTGTGTCAAAACCGATAGAATAATCAGCTCCTGCGCGCCAACCTCTATATGTATTTCCATATATATCAGCATGAGAATATATTGAACGCAAACCTAATGCACCAATTGGGGTACCTAAAACAGCCCCTAGTGCAGATGAAAAATAATTTTCTGACACTCGCATCCCGAAATTTGTAGTTAAACTATTACTAATACCTCTCTCATAGACACCTTGTATAAAGTAGGGCTCATCTGATATTTCTGTCAAACGTAGCTGGCCGACTGAAACACTATAGTTAAACTGTCCGGGGCGGATAGATCCAGATACTGCGTTAAAAGGAACAGTAAAATTCGCGACTCTACCACTGGCTTCTTCTATAGAAACATCTAAATCGCCTTGGTAATAAGTAGAATAAAGGTCTCGAATCTCAAATGGCCCCGGTGATACCGTTGTCTGGTATATTTGTCTTCCTTGCTGAGATACGGTGACTGTTGCCACAGAGTTTGCGACGCCAGTGATCACTGGTGCAAAACCTCGTTGAGAAAGAGGCCTCATTCTAATATCTGATTTTAATTCAGCACCAGTAAAACCTACGCTATCAAAAACAGTATCTGAAGTAAAAGTTTGCCCTAAAGTAAGTTCACTTTTCCAGGAAGGTAATGCTGTTTGTGCATAAGTACGTATATGGTTAAAGTCACTTTGTGTTCTTAATCCTGAGTCTGTATGGCTGTAGCTCAGTTGACTGCGAAAGCGCCAATTACCAACGTTTCCACCAATCCGCATACCAGTAAACAAACTACTATTCTCGCTATTACTTAAACCAGATGTTTGTTTGGAATGAAAATAGTTTCCATCATAGTTGATAAATAATGCAGATTCTCCAAAATCCCATTGCTCAGGGTTAATATAACCTCGAGGTAAAGAGACCATATAAGCTTGTGGAACAAATAAAGAAAGTCTTAAATTTGAACGATTGAGATCAAAAGTTAAGTCCTGAACAGTTGCACAGTCTTCATCATCTATTGTTAATATATATGCATCGTTTACACCTAACCCTTTCCAGTAACTAACTGAAAAACAAGGTATAACCTCATTCCTTTTATTGACCATGCTTACCAATTCACGTCGGTGAAATTGATTATTTATATAAACATCTACACTATACTGTCCTTCTTGTGCTAATGATTCATTTAATAAATTATCAATGATATTGCTTAGATTATTATCATCATTAGAACCTAACAATAATGAGCTATCAAATGAAAAACTTCTCTCTGTAGCATAAACTTCCATAGAGAAAAACAAAAAAAACAAAAGTGTTAATTTAATTTTATTTATATCAGGAAACATCGGTACTAATTCCCAGTCAAAATATTTATTTTCGCCGTAGTTGGAACATGTGCTCCATAGTCATTAACATATGCAAAATTTAATATTGCGTCATCTTCTTTAGGTGACTCTTTTTTTGCGATAGTTTCTTTACGTAAAATATTATCTAATGTTAAATCACTATATGGATCAATCATTGTTGGTCCAAAATTATATCGGAAAGAACCTTTATCAATATTTAAGTTTGACAGGTTAATGTAATAACCAGAGTCATTTTTTAGTATTAATTTACTTGGTTCACCATATTTATTATAAGCTAAACTTGCTGACATTTTTGCAATGGATTGCCCTGGAGAACCTTGAATTGAAGATGGACGGTAAAATATCTTTACACGATTACGCAATACAATCAGTAATTGATTTTGATCCTGTGTTTCTTCCATTTTTGGAGGAATGACGAGAAAATTCAAATAAAAAACACTTTCTCTATCCTGAGGCAAGCTCTCACCGGTATAAATCATTCTGACAGACTGCCCACTATCTGGATTCACCTTAAAAATCGGTGGCAACAGAACAAATGGACCATCAGCAGACTCGGGCGTCGATTGAGCATCCCCTGTATCTGTCCATAGCTGAACAATGTTCGGAAAAGTATCCGTATTCATGAACTGTATGGTATGCTCTGTACTGCTCGCCGGATAGATAACACGTGTATTGGTTAGTACTACAGAAGCTAGAGAAGATGACATAAACAAAAAATAACCAATTGATACTAATAGAGTATTTCGAACATTAAATATTAAAAATCTCATTTTTCTTCCTCTATCTACTGCAAATCTGTGATTAACATCTAAAAATAGATAATGATCAGTACTATTGTTTTTTTGATCTATAATAAGT
>NZ_WXWI01000042.1:0-3550 GCF_009904895.1 Vibrio sp. V31_P5A7T61 | reverse complement strand
TTGTTAGGCTCAAATCACTTACCTATTATTGTTTTAACTCGTTTTTTAACAACACAACTCTAGCCATGTAAGCCACAACAATGATGTTTAGAACGAAAACACTTGCCCCTAAAATACTTGGACGAACAACAATTCCATAAACTTCGAAAGGTAAATAAACTGCCCCACTCAACAAAGCAAACCATTTTGTCCAACCATAGGATTTCCATAAACCATACGCTTCGACAAAGCGAATTAATGAGTATGCTAATGCTCCTAACGCAATGATACTTATGTTAATATTTGAAATATCACTGACTGCTGTTATAAAAATATTCGGCAAATGACTCGCTGGATTTAAATGAGCATGTTTTACTATCGATTCAGCTAATTCCTGCAAGTTATCACCAACAAGGAAATGCAAGCCAATAGCAACGATAAGAGAGAGTAAACCTTTACTCCCCTCTAAAACTGCTACTGCTTTAAGACCAACTGTTGATGTCATATTAACCTCTTTGAGCCTAACGCCGCGTTAAGGGGTGAGTAACGCAACTACCAACTCACCGCATTGCACTAAAAACTAATAAAATCAATGCATAATGAAAATGCTACGCGTTGCGAATCCCTCTTGAACGCTTTGTTATAGCGTGGTTATTTGCTCTCTGTAGACAAAAAATGGGTTGCACAAAGTTTATTACCTGAAGGATCACGTAAATAAGCCAAATAAAGCTTTCGGTCTCCACTGACTCGGATCCCTGGTGGATCCTCACAAGTAATGCCTCCATTCGCTATACCTGCCGCATGCCATGCTTCAACTAATTCAGGGCTACTAACTTTAAAACCAATCGTTACGCCATTTCCATGAGTAGCTGGTTCACCATTTACTGGCTTCGTAATGCCTAAAGTACTTTCTTTATTACGATAGAAACAGCGGCCTTTCGCATCAATAAAACCATTCGAGTAACCAAGAACGGCCATAATGGCATCATAAAAAGCCTTTGATTTCTCTATATTATTTGAGCCGATCATTATATGACTAAACACAGTAATTCCCTTTCTTAAATGAAGTTATGACATACTCTGCAACATCGAACCATCTCTGTCTATGCCAAAATGAACAGTAAGCTATAACGCCCGCTTAAGGGGCTGACAACGCTACTACCAAGTTTCCGCATAACACCGTAACCACCGAAATCAACGCACAATAAAAATGCCACGCGTTGGAAGTCCCTCTTGAAGCGTTTGTTATGTGAAATTTCAACGACTTAAAGCTGAACTCCTAATAACTTTAAAGCTTGCTCACATTGGAAAGCACTTTCAAATTGAATTCCTTTTATACCAACCGACTCTGCACCTTGAACATTGTATAGCATGTCATCGATGAATATTGTTTCTGCGGCATTGAGATCATATTGAGAAAGTAGTGATAGGTAGATTTCACGCTGAGGTTTCAATAAGCCGACTTCGGCAGAAACGATTGCTCCATCGAACAAACCCCAAAATGTGTAAGCTGTTTTCAAATGAAAGACTATTTCATGTACGTTATCGGTCAACGCTAGGACATTATAGCCAGCAGATTTACAGCGTTTAATAAGATCAACTGAGCCAAAAATGAGAATTTGTGTTTGTTTAACATAATAGAACAGACGCTCACATTCTAGATCAGTTAATCCTAAAGTTTCTTTATATTGAGCTTTAGCTTCATTTTCAGTCAACTGGCCTTTATTCAAACTTAACCATGTTTCAGACTGAAATATTGACTTCGCTTTATCTTCGGCAGAGCAGATTTCACCGAAAGTCAGCCTAATAATCTCCAACGGAGCCCAACGAACTACAACATTACCGATATCAAAAACTATATTTTTAACATTAACAGAGCTCACATTTTACTCCTTTCACATAACGCCGCGTTAAGGGGTGAGTAACGCAACTACCAACTCACCGCATTACACTAAAAACTAATAAAATCAACGCATAACGAAAATGCTACGCGTTGCGAATCCCTCTTGAACGCCTTGTTATGTGCGTGGTGACTAGCTACTGTTTTGGCTCCGGTAATACTGGTGGAGTACTATCCATATAGGTTAAGAAATGTGCCCAAACCTCATGAGTCCTCTGCACCGTTAGATTAGTTTCACATGAAATAGTCATCGCATCACGAATTGTACCTTCACGCCATTTCGTATAAATAGAATTACAGTGAGAGGACATATAGGCTTGCCAGTCATTTTGAGCAACCTCGATCGCTTTAACTAACTCAGAATCAGCAGAATTATGTTCAAGACTTACATTCAGATACTTCGAGAGTTCTGCTCTTGCTAAATCTAGTTCAATTATTGCACAAGTGTTAATTTCAAGGGTGCTCACCGCATTATCGCAATCGAAAGTTATTTCTTCATCCGAAGCTGTGGTTGTAAAAGCAAAAATGGAGAGAACTAACAATATACGTCTTTTCATAATTTTCCTCGAAAGCACATAACGCCCGCCTAAGGGGCTGGCAACGCATAACAACCAAACTCAAACACATCAACTGCAACCACCGCGGCTCATTGGGACTGGAAACGCCACGCGTTGACAGTCCCTCTTGAGGCGTTTGTTATGGCGCGATTTCACCCGTTAACTCTTGAATATCAATCCAATCAACTTCTCGGCCAAGTACACGTTTGTAAGCAACCAAATCATCAACGGGTATTGTCGGCACCACAACACCCAAGTATTCACCAGAAACTGAACGCTCAAAATTGGTATGCAGCTCATGCCACTCATCACTTTCCGATGCTCGTATTTTAGTTCCTGGCGCTAGGCCTATTTCTATTTTCTGTGAGCCATAAATCAACTGAAAATACTCTAAATCCCAAGAGCCTTCGATGTAATGAGTAAGAGGCTTTGAAATATATTGGCTAACATCCGCCAAGATTTTATGCGCATCACTTTTGTGAATATAGAGGTCAATATCTGCGACTTCTCGTGAGCCGCCATGGATTTTGGCCGCTAAACCACCCACTATTTGATATGAAATTTGCTTCAGCTCGAGAAGCTCTTTGAGCCACAGCAATGCAACTTTTACTTTCTGGCTCACAATCACCTCACTGGTTGTTTCATATTGCGCCATAACGCCCGCTTAAGGGGCTGACAACGCTACTATCAAGTTTCCGCATAACACCGTAACCACAAAAACCAACGCATAATAAAAATGCCGCGCGTTGGAAGTCCCTCTTGAAGCGTTTGCTATGCTTTATTACTTATTGATTACATTGAACTTTTACAAAATTCATTTGTTCGCAGCACTTTAACTCAAAATGATAAACTTGCCTACTTTCAGCAATCATTGTTGCCGATAAGATCCCAAATAAGTTGAAGCGAATTAGCCTGCGGGATCAAGGGGTCAACAACACCAAAGGAAGAGACCTTTCAGCGACAATTGAACCTTTTACGAGCACAATTGATCAGAGCAGAGCCGGACAAAAACGCACATTCGCCGATAAACTTGCGCTAACCAAACACTGTCAGCAAGTAAGATGTTCATGAGATCCCAAACATGCTGAAGCGAAATAGCCGGTGGAATCAATGA
>NZ_WXWI01000028.1:0-3552 GCF_009904895.1 Vibrio sp. V31_P5A7T61 | reverse complement strand
AAAGGTCTCTTTCTTTGGTGTTGCTGGTTCATTGATTCCGCAGGCTAATTCGCTTCAACTTGTTTGGGATCTTATCGGCACCAATGATTGCTGAAAGTAGGCAAGTTTATCATTTTGAGTTAAAGTGGCTTTAACTAATGAAAATTGTAAAAGTTCAATGTAATCAATAGGTAATGAAGCATAACAAACGCTTCAAGAGGGACTTCCAACGCGTGGCATTTTCATTATGCGTTGGTTTTGGTGGTTACGGTGTTATGCGGAAACTTGGTAGTAGCGTTGTCAGCCCCTTAAGCGGGCGTTATGTTTTTTATCACGTTTTGGGGCTATAATCGGTCAAACCTTTATTGATAGTAGGTGTGATATGAATCGAAAAGTTGAAGCTTACGGCGTTGATGCTGTTGAAAGACCGAAAATTAAGGCTAGCAAAAAGCTTGATTTGACTGGTGATGCTGGTCGTCAAATTGTGAAGTCTGAAACAAAACTTGCTTTGCGTACCCATCAGAAGACATTCACTAAATTGGCTGATATGTAATGGATATCATCTGTTTTCCTTTTGAACGAGTGATCGAAATTAATGCTTTCATCCTAAAAACAGAACCAGGAATGAAAGGGGCAGTTGATATTCCTAAGCTTCAAGGGGCGCTAGGTCGAATCGATAATGCGATCGTTTATGAAGGACTGGATGATGTTTTCGAAATCGCAGCTAAATACACTGCTTGTATAGCGGTTTCACATGCGCTACCAGATGCCAACAAACGCACAGGTTTGGCTGTGGCACTTGAATATTTATCACTTAACGATTTTGAGCTTACGCAGGAAAACGATTTACTTGCGGATGCAGTTCGAGATCTTGTTATCGGCATTATCAACGAAACAGATTTTGCCGACATTCTCTACGCACAATACGCAAAAGAACAAAATTTAGTTCTCTAAACATAACAAGGCGTTAAAGAGGGATTCGCAACGCGTAGCATTTTCGTTATGCGTTGATTTTATTAGTTTTTAGTGCAATGCGGAGAGTTGGTAGTTGCGTTGCTCACCCCTTAACGCGGCGTTAAATTTATGAGGTGACAATGACGAGAATCGAATTTTCCAATGTAGTGAAAAAGAAAAGGTTAGAGCAACTTTCATTGGAAGAACTAGCTTATGCTCATTTATCTGATGCTAACTTCACCGAGACTAATCATGGTTTACTAACTTCTTCTTTGTCTACAGTCTTGGGAGAGATTAGACATGTTAAGTGGCAAACATATGGTAACTCTTTCTTGCCGTTATCCGCGGCATTTACAGTGCTAGATCAGCTTGGTTATTGTTATGAAAACGCAGAGTTAACTAAGTTTAGTAATCAGAAGGCAAGTTCAATTAAAAAATCGCTTTACTATTTCTGTGGCTTTGCTGAGGATAGCACTGATATCCAAACCTTAGTGGCCTTACGGAACTCCTTCCTTCATACAGCTAGCGGTCTATCTAAAGCGCAATATTCGAATCAACCAAATCACATGTTTGTCTTTGCTCCAGAAGCTGATGACTTGATCACATATCCTGCTCAAGAATGGGATGGTAGCTTTTCAACGTTAACAAACGCGCATACAACGTTCGTTAACCAGAAAAAACTAATTGTAATGGTTGAGGCGGCTGTAGAGAAAGCAAGAAGTTTACTTTATGAAAACAAGCTAGTCGTTAGTTTACCCGAAGGTTGTCCAGAGTTTTACTATAGATTCCTCAAACATTACGAACAATAAATTTAACAAACGGTTCAAGAGGGACAGCCAACGCGCGGCATTTTTACTATGCGTTGGCTTTTATGGTTACGGTGTCATGCGTTAAGTTGGTAGTGACGTTGTCTGCCCCTTAACCGGGCGTTATGCTTTATTGAGCCTCAGCAAAATCAATATATAAATTTTAATGGGAAAACTTAGTCTGATTTAGACGTTTTTGTATTCTAATTTATTGATATTATGAGTTTATTGTTCTTTTTGGTGGCGATTGAAAGTTGAACGATACTTGTGCTTTTTCGGCAACTTTGCCCTGATAAATTGTGCTCGCAAAAGGTTCGATTGTCGCTGAAAGGTCTCTTTCTTTGTTGTTGCTTGTTCATTGATTCCGCAGGCTATTTCGCTTCAGCATGTTTGGGATCTCATGAACATCTTGCTTGCTGACAGTGTTTGGTTATCGCAAGTTTATCGATGCTTTTGCGCTTTTGTCCGGCTCTGCTCTGATAAATTGTGTACGCAAAAGGTTCGATTGTTGCTGAAAGGTCTCTTCCTTTGGTGTTGTTGACCCCTTGATTCCTCGGGCTAATTCGCTTCAACTTGTTTGGGATCTTATCGGCATCAATGATTGCTGAAAGTAGGCAAGTTTATCATTTTGAGTTAAAGTGGTTTGAACTAGTAAACGTTGCAAAAGTTCAATGTAATCAATAAGTAATAAAGCATAACAAACGCTTCAAGAGGGACTTCCAACGCGCAGCATTTTCATTATGCGTTGGCTTTTGTGGTTACGGTGTTATGCGGAAACTTGGTAGTAGCGTTGTCAGCCCCTTAAGCGGGCGTTATGTGAATAGGAGATTCCAATGGACAAGGTAGTCAAAGGTCGGTTCGATGAGTATCCGGAAAATGCTCGTGTTAGGTTAGAAGAGCTGCGAAATTTAGTCTTTCAAGTCGCATCTGAGTTGGAACTGGGTGAAGTCGATGAAACTCTAAAATGGGGTGAGCCAAGCTACAGTGTAAAAACGGGCAGTCCGTTAAGAATGGACTGGAAGCTTAAGTCTCCCAATAATTATTACCTATTCTTTAATTGCCAAACTAAGCTAGTCGATACATTTCGGGAGTTGTATGGTGACGAGTTGGTGTTTCAGGGAAACAGAGCAATAGTTCTGTCCTTATCTAAACCGCTACCAGAAACGGTCATCAAGTCCTGTCTAGAGTTAGCTTTAACCTATCATCAGCGTAAAAATCTGCCTCTTTTAGGTGTGTGAAAAATTCACATAACAAACAATTTAAGAGGGATTTCCAACGCTTGGCATTTTTGGTTCTACTTCAAATTAAGTGTTTATGGCACAATGCTTTAGGTTTGGGTGGTAGCGTTGCTCACCCCTTAATTGGGCGTTAGGCTATTCAGAGGATACTATGACCGATTTAAAAAATAATGAGCAATATTTCGACGTTTCATTTGAGAAGATTGCTACCCCTGAGCAGCAATATACCGACGTTGAATTTGAAGATTGCCAATTCTCTGATTGCGATTTCTCATCGGTTAAATTTCATAGATGTAAGTTCACAAACTGCACATTTGAACGCTGTAATTTGAGCTTGGTCGATTTTGCTAACTCAAAGTTATTTGAGCTTAAATTTCAAGACAGTAAGTTAGTTGGTGTTGATTGGACGAAAGCGACATGGCCAGTTTATCATTCAGACTTTGAGCTAAGTTTTAAGCGTTGTATTTTAAACGACTCATCTTTCTTTGGCTTGACCTTAAATGAATTGGTTTTTGATGAGTGCAAGCTGCATGATGTTGATTTCCGTGAAGGTAACTTTGCTCGTTCAACAATGA
>NZ_WXWI01000062.1:0-3655 GCF_009904895.1 Vibrio sp. V31_P5A7T61 | reverse complement strand
GCTTAGAACAAATGAATTTTTAAAAAATTCAATATAATCAATAAGTAATAAAACATAACAAACGCTTCAAGAGGGACTTTCAACGCGTGGCATTTTCATTATGCGTTGGCTTAAGTGATTACGGTGTTATGCGGAAATTTGGTAGTAGCGTTGTCAGCCCCTTAAGCGGGCGTTAAATTGCAATCGAGGTATTAGATTATCAAAGTAGATATTTATGATGTGTTTATCGGTGAATCAGCATCCGGCAATCCTTGTGGCGTTGTAGAGTTAACTAGTTGGCTTCCTGATTCCGAGTTGCATCAAATCACTCGTGAAATTGGACAACCAGTTACTTCCTTTATTACAAAAATCGACGGACAATTTCATATTCGTTGGTTTTCACTTGATGGCGAAATTAATCTTTGTGGACACGGAAGTTTGGGAGCAGGTGCAGCCCTTCTTTCTAAATACCCATTTGATAAAGTTGTTTTTCATAGTAAACATGGTGAAGTGGTCATTTCGAAAAGAAATGACCAATATGTACTTGTATTGCCGAGTTGGCTTGGTCAGACTTGTACTGTGCCAACAGAGATATCTGATTTAGCTGTTGATGTTATAGATGTTTATTCTACACGAGACCTAGTCCTTGTTTTTCCTTCTATTGAAGCGGTAATTAATTTCCAACCAGACTATGAGCGCCTTAAGCAGTTAAATGAATATCATGCTTTAATCGTAACGGCATCTTATGGTAAAAGTGGTTATGTTTTAAGATACTTCGCCCCCAAGATTGGTATATCAGAAGACTTAGCGACAGGTTCAGCTCAGTGTTCTCTTGCACAATATTGGTTCAGTAAGCTTGGTTTGGATTCATTGAATGTTCATCAACTTTCCAGTTCAGGTGGTTATTTTGAAGTTGAGCGAATGTCAGAAAATTTAATCACAGTGCTCGCTCAAGCTAAGTTACGGTGTAATGCAATTTAACAAACGCTTCAAGAGGGACTTCCAACGCGTGGCATTTTTATTGTGCGTTGATTTTTGTGGTTACGGTGTTATGCGGAAATTTGGTAGTAGCGTTGTCAGCCCCTTAAGCGGGCGTTAGGTTTACGGTGAAAAAATTGAATAAAGATGATTATATTCCTCCAGTGGAGGGGGTAGAAGATAAACTCCACCGAGTAATCAGAACCGTTGTTTCTATGTCAACATTGGCTGGTATTCCTGCCGAGGTTAGTGCAGGTGTACTTGAAAACTTTAATTTGCTATGGAAGCCCCCAGCTGAAGCTAGAGCTGAAAAGTGGGTTAACGATGTAATCTTCCAACTGACAACACTCTCAGATAAGGTTGAAAACTTGGAGCACTCGCTCGCATCTGAAGAGTTTCAAAGTTTGTTAATAACAGCCAATCAACTCGTAATAAAACATCATCAAAAAGATAAAATCAAACACTTTGCCAATGCCGTGACAAATTCTATCACAGCTGAATCGCTGAGTTATGACAAAAAATTTATGTTCTTAAGCATACTAGACGGGTTAACTTTATTGCATATTAAGGTTCTTAGGCTTTTACAAGATTTTGTCATATGGGGTTCAGACAATGAGGTTACCGAAGGTAGGTTCTCACACTATCTTGTTCGTGAAATCATTAAGTCTGACCCAGAACTTGTGAAAGAAATGCAACTTGTACATAAGGTAATTAATGACTTAGAGAATCACAACTTTTGGTTTGTGTATCAGTTACTTTTCAAGCCAGAGACTAAAGTAATAAGATACGGCGTCATCACTAATACTGACGCTGGAACTATCGATTTGGAAATACCTATCGAAGAAACCCCTGACAAAAAGTATCGATATGCTTCTAAATTAAATAAGTTAGGGACAGATTTTCTATATTTCATAGAAGAACGTAATGGTTGAGTGTAAACCTAACAAAGCATTTAAGAGGGACAGCCAACGCGTGGCATTTTTATTATGCGTTGGTTTTTGTGATTACGGTATTATGCGGTGAGTTGGTAGTAGCGTTGGCTGCCCCTTAATGCGGCGTTATGTTTAATTACGTAAAATCAGTTGGTTGCATCATTTTTTTGTTCACGAAGCCTTCCAGCTTTTCTCTTATCGGCAAGTTAACTTCAGTGATCGTTGTTTGCTGGACTCTAATTCGTGAGCGCCAAAATTCAGAGAGATACCCCATTGAAATGCAGTGTTTGGGTGAGGCGAGTGCAGCTTGCTCAATTTTAAAGTTAGAGCTTCAGCTTTCGTTTCTCACGTTAAGACTCAATGCAAGTTCGATCAAATTTATTCGTTAATTCAGTTTGTTAACCTATGGTTTTGGTTTGCAGAGGTAAGTCTGTTCCATACGCAGGTGTAGCTGTAAATGTAGGTTGGACAGCATTTAATATTTCAGGTGGAGTTTATAAGGTTCAAGAAGGTATGAGGAGGTTGCTAGACAATGAGAAGTAAGCTAGTTACAGGCATGAGGGATATTGTACGTGTGTTCTTTTGGTGTCAGCATGTGCACAATTATAACTATGGTGGTAACAAAAAAGATGGGGTTATTTGGCCGTTTATACTGACCTCTTCATTGATTGGTATTTTCATTCATGGCATTTATATGTTGATATGCTTAAGTGTGGGAATGGTTACCGAGCAAGGCTTTGTGCTTCCCTACACAGTTAGTTGGTTGCTATCTGCTTGCTTCATTTATCTTATCTGTATGAAAAGTCAAGGGTTTAAGCAAGGTGAAACCTACTTCGAACCCGTTGAAAAAAATGCGAGACGTAGTACAGCGTTGTCTTTGAGTTTTCTTTTTACAGCTATATGTTTTTCCACACGCATAGGATTTTTCGTGCTAGGTTTTTTCGGATCCTTGTTTAGGTAACATATACCCGTGATCATTGAAGATGCTTGATTTTCAACAGAATCAGAATCACAAATTAATCGGGACAGATATTTTAATAACACTACTGTTGGTAGCTCATTGCTAAAGGGTGAGGATCTATTTGGTGCTGTTTTCCGGACATCCATTCTTGGGCGCTGAAATTCAGAGAGTTGCCTCGGTTGATGTTCGGGCAAGCGTGAGGTTAGGGCGGTTGGTTCAATCAGAAATCGGCTTTAAGTTTCTAGTTGTCAAAGCTTGAAATGTTAAAAGCCCAAGTCTGCTTTTCAAAAGTTATGAGTCAATTCAGTTTTTTAGGTTTTGCCTTTTGTTTGTGAGTCAATGCTGAGTTAATCTCAGTTTTGTTAAAACGTAAGTCATTGAAGCTTAAACATAACAAACGCTTCAAGAGGGACTTCCAACGCGCGGCATTTTTATTATGCGTTGGTTTTTGTGGTTACGGTGTTATGCGGAAACTTGGTAGTAGCGTTGTCAGCCCCTTAAGCGGGCGTTATGTTTACTCGGCTAAAGTTCAAATCGGAGAATATTGTGAATTTAGAAAGTATCCATCATGTAGCGATTATTTGCTCAGATTATCAACGATCTAAGTCATTTTACACGGAAATATTAGGTCTTAAGATCCTTGCCGAAAATTATCGAGAAAGCCGAGATTCATATAAATTAGATTTAGCGTTACCAAATGGTGGACAAATTGAGCTGTTTTCTTTTCCAGAGCCACCGCCTAGATTAAGTAATCCAGAATCTCAAGGTTTAAGGCATTTAGCGTTTGTTGTTAACTCAGTGGAAT
>NZ_WXWI01000061.1:0-3743 GCF_009904895.1 Vibrio sp. V31_P5A7T61 | reverse complement strand
GGAAGTCGCCTTGATGATGAGTTACGTTATTATCTATCTGAATCCTATAGAATTGTTTCAAGTGGTTTAAGTAAAAAGAAGCAGGCTGAGTTAGGGATTCTGTGTCAATCTGAAACACGCACATAACAAAGCGTTCAAGAGGGATTCGCAACGCGTAGCATTTTCGTTATGCGTTGATTTTATTAGTTTTTAGTGCAATGCGGTGAGTTGGTAGTTGCGTTGCTCACCCCTTAACGCGGCGTTATATGGCTAAGGTTGCATTACAATTGATTATCCATCAATATATCAACCCTATGATTAATAGGAGTTTATTTTGAAAGTAGTTAGCCTGATTAATATGAAAGGTGGTGTGGCAAAAACCACTGTCGCTGTGAATCTCGCAGATTGCCTAGCGAGACGACATGATAAAAGAGTTTTGTTAATAGATGTAGACCCTCAGTTTAACGCAACGCAATGCTTGATGGCACCTGATCAGTATGTAGAACATGTTACTAGTTCTAAGGATACCATTGTTAACATCTTTGACCGAAACCATCGAGCAACTGCCAGCACTGTCGGAGCTTCTCAAGTTACCCAAGCAAAGTCTCTTGATGAAATTGAAGTGGTAGCAACCAGTCATTTTGATTTACTACCAGGCAGTTTGGAGCTATATCGCTTAGAAATGGCTCCCGGAGAAGGTCGCGAGAATAGACTCAAAGCTTTTCTGGCAACAATTAGTGACCGATATGACTACGTTGTAATTGATACACCTCCTACTCCTTCTGTCTGGATGACAAGTGCTTTAATTGCTTCGCAATACTATTTAATTCCTGTGAAAGCAGATCCAATATCTTTAACTGGTATCGATTTGCTAAAAAGCATCATCAACGAGAAGAAAGAGAACTTTGCATTGCAATTAGATTGTGCCGGATTAGTATTGACTCTTGCAGAAGAAAATACGGTAGTCTATAAAAGAGCTGTTGCTAATTTGCAGAAGGACGCTTTCTGGAGCAAATATTTATATAGATACAACATACCTAAGCGAACAGCCATTGCAAATAAGCAATTAGATCAAGAACATATCCTTGATTCAGACGATGCTAGTTCTAAACAGCGACTAGCAGCAATTGTGAGCGAGTTTTTGAATAGGACAGAACATGACTGATATTAAAAAAAGTCAAAACAAGTCATTGTCAGATGCGACTAAACTACGTCATGCCATTGATTTTGTTGAGGAATTATCTTGGCTGCTTGAGTCAAAAAATAAGTTAAAACTCAGTGAAATACCGAGTATTTTAAGAGATGCGCAAAACACCTCTAGCTCTTCAATAGTTGGGTCAAGCCAAATCGGTGGCACAGAAAAATACATTTCACCTAACCCAAATGTCCACTATCTAGTGGGGATACTTCCAAGCTTTTTCTTGGATAATGCCATGTTTCCTAAGAATGACGATATCATTATCTTTGCCACAGAAGCTCTTAAAATCGATGGGCTCAGCTCTAGAGCCAACAGATCTCGCTATGAAATTATTGGCAGAATAGTCTGTGAGTGTACTCAGCTTGATGATAGCCAATTAAACGAGTTAGTCGTAGGTCTTTCATCAATTGCAGGAAACAAAGAAAAAATGAATCAAGTGGTGAAAGCAAAGCAAACTACAGGTTTCTCATGGAACGAGACTATTAGAAAGTTGGCTAAATGATATGACAAGAGAATGTAAGTCGGACTTTGATGAGTTTATAAAGTACATTTCAAACTACAAAATTGACGGTAACCTTGATAACTCATCATATAAAGCTACAGCGAAAAGTATGCACAAAGCATATTTTTCTCTTTTACATTGGCATACAGAGTTTATGCATCAGAGTGAATTCTTTGAAGAGAATTACTCTAAAAATAAAGATATAGTTAATCGTATTTCAGAAGTTATTTCAGATGTTGGCTCATCTAAATTTAATTGGATTAACGGGTCATACAAAGCATCTAGAGTTATGTTGCGCTCTTCAATTGAGAATTTTGTAAGAGCACTAGGCTCTATTGAGAATGAATCGTTGCTGCTTGAGAAAAGCGTATACTCGTTAATGGATCGCGCAAAAGCAACGAGTATCTTTACTTCGAGTGAAAAAGTGAAGAATAGTTTTGGTAATTTGCACGGAAGCTATAAGGAGCTTTGTAAAGACACTCATACCTCGCAGTCTGAAAATATGGAAAAAATATCCTCATTGGTTGATTATCCAAAGTTTTATGAACAAAAATCTAATAGTACCGGCGAAATTTTTGCCAGTGTGGTCAAAAATATTCTCATAATTCTATGTATAGTCTTCAATGCTTTGTATCATAAAATGCATCATAAAAATCGAGAAAATATCTTAATTTCGATTCCGCGAACATCGAAGCCTTTGATTTTAGCGCCATAAGCCATATAACAATCTGTTTAAGAATGATTCGCAACGCATGGCACTTTTACTATGCGTTGCGTTTGGTGTTTAAGGTAGTATGCTGCGGCTTTGGTATTTCGTTGCTCACACCTTAACAGGGCGTTAGTTTAATGGAGTAAATTTTAACAATGATATATGAATATGACTTTATGGAAAATCCAGATGGTGATACAAAGATTTGGCGTTATATGGATTTCACCAAGTTTGTTAGTTTGATATCTACCAATAATTTAATATTTCCTCGTGCAGATATGTTTGATGATCCTTATGAAGGTGCGTTTCCGTTAAGGACAATCGAAGCGGTAAGAGTAAATAATTCGGTAAATATAGCCAACCAGCTTATTGCTGGCACTGAGGAGTTTCAGAAGAGTGTTTTTGTAAGCTGCTGGCATATGAGTAATTTTGAGTCTGCAGCCATGTGGGATTTATACCTAAGTGGAACAGAAGGAGTAGCAATTCAGACCGATGTTGATACGCTAAGAAAGTTTTTCGAAACATCTGAACTACAAATCTCAACTTCGAAAATAAAGTACCTAGATTATGACTCTCAGGTGATTCCACCTACGAATATGATGTATCCATACGTTCACAAGAGAAATAGCTTCGAGCACGAAAAAGAATTTAGGGCATTAATAAGTGAACACGACACAAATGATGCCATAAAGCAGGTGAAAGTTAATGCGAGAGATCTTATAAAAAGGGTCTATGTGTGTCCGAAAGCACCAAATTGGTTTTATGAAGTAGTCGTAGATGTTGTAAAACAGTACGGGGTGGACGTTCCTATCGAAAAGTCCGCAATGTACACGCGACCGACATATTAAACTAACAAGAGACTATGGCGTCAAGAGTTAATTTTGGCGCTGTTTACATCCCACATGCAGCCGTCTCTGAGCATAGAATTTAGGATAACTACCATCTTTCTGACGCAAGCAATGATCGCTACTTTTTTAGGTTTGCCTGCCGCTAATAACTTTTGATAGTGCTGTTTAAAAACAGGATTACATTGCATTGCAGACATCATGGCCATGTACAAAACCGTCCTGACTTGCATGCGTCCGCCTTTGATCATTCTCTTGCCTTTATAACTACCGCTTTCTCGAGTAATGGGAGCGACACCGATTAATGAAGCCGCTTGTTTGTTGGTGATGTAGCCCAGCTCAGGTACGTTACTGATGATGGAGGCTGCCGCAATTTTTCCGATGCCAGGTACGCTCTGTAATAGCTCATTTTTTGCTTGGTAATCAGGGCATGTCTCGATGAGTTTTTCGATTCTAGTTTCAATATTTTCTATCTGTTTTTTGAGCATGGTAAGTAGGGATTTAATCGAT
>NZ_WXWI01000039.1:0-3791 GCF_009904895.1 Vibrio sp. V31_P5A7T61 | reverse complement strand
GTTATGCGGAAACTTGGTAGTAGCGTTGTCAGCCCCTTAAGCGGGCGTTATGTGATATTGTAAATTCAGCTACAGAAAGGAGAATTAAGTGGCTAATTCAGTGGTAATTCAACAATTAAATAATCAATTGAAAGTAAATTCAGATGCTTATGATTTAAGCCGAATTGTTGGTGTTGAAGTGAAAGTTTTGACGTTCAAAGACCATCTTTTGAGAATGCTCCTTTTGGGTGCAATTTCATCGAGTTTACTTTTTATCTTTATCCCATCAGAACATCAGGAATATGGATTAGCTTTTGCGTCTTTTTTGCCATTCATAGCATTTTTGTTCGGTGCTTTTTTGGGTTTTGTTAGCAGTAATAAATACGAGTTTCGTTTGGAATTTAATCACTTAGATGGAACGGGGATTCAATGGTTTACGGCGGCTAAAAGTAGAAAAGCTAGTGATTATGTATTGTTCAAAGAGCAAGAAATAGAGCTCAAGCGCAAAATCACATAACAAAGCGTTCAAGAGGGATTCGCAACGCGTAGCATTTTCGTTATGCGTTGATTTTATTAGTTTTTAGTGTAATGCGGTGAGTTGGTAGTTGCGTTGCTCACCCCTTAACGCGGCGTTATGTAACAAGGAAGGTTCAGTGGAAAAAATATTTTCAGATCGTTTAGTGATGTCTCCGATATCAGAAGCGGACTGGCCTCTATTTCAAATTCTTCATACCGATCCAAAGGTTATTTCACTTTGCTTCGATGAGCCGACGTTGTTGGAAATTCAGTCTAAATTTCGTTCTAGGCTTGAACCATGGACACCAGATTCTAACCATTGGTGCTGTTTGGTTGTTTCCGAATTAGAAACGGGTATCAAAGTAGGTATAACAGGTTATTGCATCCAGAATGGAGCGGTTGAAGTTGGTTTCATGTTTTTAACTCACTTCCATGGTCGAGGTTATGCGACTGAATCATTACGAGCTTTAGTTGAATATTCCCGAAAGTATTTTGGTCTAAAAAATTTCTCCGCTGTGGTTACAGAAGGTAATCTTGGTTCAGAAAAAGTGTTAATCAAAAGTGGATTCACATTACATAGTGTAATTCCTGATGCTTATGAAATCGGTGGTCAAATGTATGCTGATCACATATACATGATGGAAAATATTGTTACATAACAAAGCGTTTAAGAGGGATTCGCAACGCGCAGCATTTTCATTATGCGTTGATTTTATTGGTTTTTAGTGCAGTGCGGTGAGTTGGTAGTTGCGCTGCTCACCCCTTAACGCGGCGTTATATTTTTTTAAGTTCAGCAATCAAAAGGATTCATGATGAACGTGGATAAAGCGAAAAAACGCATATTGAAACGAGTACAAAGAGGTTTCAAAGGTTATCCGCAAATATCTTTAGAATATTTTGGCAAAACGACAGATTTCGCTACCGAAGTAGTCATCACTTTTATTGCTGAAGAAAATGCTGAACCGCAAATTCAGCGATTTACGAGTGATAAAGATGTTCGTGAAGATGAATCAATTCAATCGGTATTGTTAAAAATTATTGAGCGAGCCAAAGCTGCTACGGTTTTAGAAAGTCGAGAAGTATCAGTTTGTTGATGGTTTTTCGTTGATCTTAAGCTCTCGATCACATTAGGGTTGAGAACGAAAATATAACAAACGGTTCAAGAGGGATTCACAACGCGCAGCATTTTTGTAATGCGTTGATTTTTGTGATTTACGGTGTTGTGCGGTGAGTTGGTCGTTGCGTTGCTCACCCCTTAACCGGGCGTTAGGGCTACTTGTCAGCATGTGACTATAGCGTCTAAGTGTTTGGTCCCGTATAATTGCGAAATTCTAGTTTTTAAGGAAAGTTCAGTGGCACAAGTTCCGTTACCAACACCGATTTATCATTTTACGCACATTTCAAACCTCTCAAGTTTGATTAGTTCAGGAGGGATAATTTGTAAGAATGGTGTTGATTCGAGTTCGATTACTTACCAAAGCTCAGCATATGAGAGTGTCCAAGGGCATAGGGAGAGCTTTGAAGTCCCAGTTGATCCTGGTGGTGTGATCCATGACTATGTGCCTTTTTACTTTAATAGTCTGTCCCCAATGCTTTATGCGGTACATAGAGGAAAAATCCCAGGTGTCGATATGCGCGAAGTTGTTTTCTTTAAAACAACGGCTCAAACGGTTGATGGGGCTGGAAAGTTGTTTGTATTTACTGATGGTCATGGAATTATGGCGCTGACAGATTACTATAACGACCTCACTGAACTTTCAGAAGTGCCTTGGAATGTTGTCAATGCGAAATACTGGAACAACTTCGTAGATGGTAGTCGCTTAAGGCAGTCCGAGTTCCTTGTTCACTCCAAACTAGATTGGGAACTCATAGAAACCATTGGGGTCTATAATCAGACTATGAAAGATCGTGTTGAAAGCTTGATTCAACATCTTGCACACAAACCAAGCGTAGAAATTAAGCTTGGTTGGTATTTTTAGCGGAGGGGTTATGATTAGTTACAGAATTGGAAATATAATAATTGATGACTCTGAAGCAATAGTGAATACCGTAAATTGTGTTGGTGTTATGGGGAAAGGTCTTGCTTTACAGTTTAAAAAGGCATTTTTGGATAACTTTAAACAGTATAAATCAGCTTGTGACCGTAAAGAGGTTAAAATAGGAAAGATGTTTGTCACTGAGCAAGGTGACATGTTTAACCGTAAAATTATTATTAACTTTCCTACTAAAGATCATTGGAAAGGTAAGTCAAAGTATGAGTATATTGAATCCGGCTTAGATGATTTAGCAATTAAAATACAAGAATACGGTATTAAGTCTATTGCAATTCCACCATTAGGCGCAGGTCTGGGTGGATTGGAGTGGTCAACGGTAAAATCGATGATTATCGATAAGCTCGGTAGTATTCAAGATGTTTCTATTAATATCTATGAGCCACTTGGTAGTCCGGATGCTAAAGATATTGTAATTAATACTAAAGTACCGAATATGACCAAAGGTCGAGCATTATTACTTAAGCTATTGGGTATTTATTCTTCTAAAGGTTATGAGTGTACTAAATTGGAAGCTCAGAAATTAGCATACTTCCTCCAGGAAGCGGGAGTTGACCTTAAACTGAAGTATGAAGCTCACAATTTTGGACCGTATGCCGATAATTTGAACCATGTGTTGAGCCATATAGATGGACATTTTATTAGTGGTTTTGGAGACCGTGTTGCCAAATCAAGGATCTCTATCATTAATAACTCACTCGATGCAGCGGAAGAATATTTATCTAACCATCCAGAAAGTGATGAGGCTATTTGTAAAGTTGAGAAACTGATACGCGGATATGAAACACCACTAAGTATGGAAGTGTTATCTACGGTTCACTGGGTTGTTAAGCATGAGGGTTATAGTCCAAATGACTTCGACTCAATCAAGTTATTCATCTATCAATGGAATGACCATAAAGCTTCAATTAAAGAAAAGTATCTCAAGAAAGCTTTATCACGACTAGAAAGTAATTGCTGGGTATCGTAGCCCTAACAAAGCATTTAAGAGTGATTCCCAACGCTTGGCATTTTCGGTGCTAATCGTTGGGTTTTGTGTTTACGGTGGTATGGTTAAGTATCGAGGTAGCGTTGCTCACACCTTAATGCGGCGTTATGTGCTTCAAGGATGAACAATATGAATTACGATGAATTTAATGAATTTTGCGGCTCTTTCCCCGCTACTAGTCATGTTGTTCAATGGGGCAATTCTGATGTATGGAAAGTAGGCGATAAGGTATTTGCGGTCGGAGGTTGGAGCTCTGA
>NZ_WXWI01000043.1:0-3820 GCF_009904895.1 Vibrio sp. V31_P5A7T61 | reverse complement strand
ATTTTTATCTAACTATAAAACAATCAGTTATGATGTTATTGGTGTTAAGTAAGATTTCTAATTTTTTACAAAAAAATAAAACAAAATAAAAAACCCTTACTTTTCAAAAAGATAAATAAAACACTGCCAATGTAAAAAGTAGAACATATACACTAATATTTTTTTAAATTAAAAACTTCACGTCAAAAGCAGCACCCTTAGTAACAAAATGATTACTAAGGGTCAGATAACTCTATTTATTTTTATTAAAATAAATCTTCTACCATTATCACCTAAAATGAAGATCATATTAATCAATAAAAAAAAACTTATGATGATTTCAATACACGATTTAACTTTTGAGTTACCTTGCCTTTAAGGCCAAGCAATAAAGATTTAGACTTTATTGCTTGAACCTCCTTTGAAAGGCTGACTGACTTAGCTTCTTGCCAATTAATCAAAGCAAGGGGGATGACTTGCTCATCACAAAGTAAACTCAAGATAATGGGTGTATTATCATCAGGTAAAGGAATATATCCAGCAAAGCCGCACTGATGCTGATCCCAAAACAGTGAAGGGTATTGACCCATTGGAAATAAAGATTGAGCCACATCAGGGCGTTGACGACTGAAAGGCACTTGATACTGCTC
Source organism: Vibrio sp. V31_P5A7T61 (assembly GCF_009904895.1). NCBI lineage: Bacteria > Pseudomonadati > Pseudomonadota > Gammaproteobacteria > Vibrionales > Vibrionaceae > Vibrio > Vibrio sp. V31_P5A7T61. The sequence goes on along the minus strand of NZ_WXWI01000043.1, from coordinate 3,191 downwards.
TAAACCCACTTGCACCAACAAGGATAATGGTTGATTGGTATCATCAACCCAACCAGCCCAGCCTGAAATACGCAGTTTATTATTCGTACCCAACAATTGATTCTTGGCAGGGGAATCTAAATGCCAGCGCAAACGACCTAACCATTGGCTATCGATCAACGATGTTACTTGAGCAACTTTCGCATCATCTGCTAGTGGTTGTTCCAGTAAAAAATTACGATACGCCTCTGCTTTACTTGGTCGTTTCGCTGGTGTACCTAAACTCTCAGCCTGCGACCAACTTAACTGAATCGGAAAGTACCCTGCATCATAAAATAATTGCGCTACCTTAGCGTGTTCACGTTCTGGGAGATAGGTATCGAGAGCAAAGTCAGTAAAGTCCGCTTGATCAATCCAAAACTTAACTAGCTCATCGAGTAAATTTGCTTGGCAGATCTGGTTTGTCACTTCACCATAGTTAACTGACTGACCATTGTTTTGCTGATCAAGAATCGCTTGAATAGCAGGGTGACAACTTAATTTCTTCTGCATAATCCGGTAATAATGTTGATCACCCGATATATTTTTTACATTGTTTTCAGCAAACAGACGTCGGGTTATGGTGGTTTTTCCGGTACCTGGTTTCCCCAACAGTAAGTAAGCATAAGGACGATAATGGCGAATATGAACCACATAGCGCTGTAATGGATCGCCATCTTGATTAACACTATGACCGGTCACTTTCCATGCATAATTTTGTAGCATACTGGCGAGTTTTATTCGAGTTGGAAACAAACGCTCATCAATCGCACGCTTGACTTGAATAAAATCGTCTTTCCCTCCAGGGGCAATACTGAGCTCGAGCACTAATACACCATCAGGCGTTAACTGCTCCATTAAACGATGTATTAAAGCTTCTTGATCATCAGCGTAATGAATAGCAGAGAGGAAGGTAATGACATCAAATTTACCTTCAGGTAAGGTTTCCCATGACTGGCAATGAAATTGTGCTTGTGGAAAACGTAGTTTAGCTCTCGAAATAGCTTCCTGACTATAATCGATACCCACAACCTCTTTCGCACCATCAAATAGTGCGTAGCCACAAAAGAAACCTTCATTACAACCTATATCTAAAAATCGTTTATTGGTTAATTCAGGAAGACGGAGGGCAATTAATTTTTCTTCTGATTTGGAGCCTCCACGGACCCCCGGAAACGTCTGATACTGCATAATTCCTACACTGTATTAATGAAAAATAAATAATATGACATAAAATTAACTATTTTATAACCATCGAATTAGACCCATACGACTTTAAGTTACAAGCTAATGGTAAATGAAAACCTCGAGAATAAATAGAGGATAATCCAACCATTTCAACCTCACTTTCAGTACGCAGTACTTTTACCATTATTTGTCGCGATATTATTGTATTGTGCTCTTACTTATACAGCTACTCGAAAAATAATTGACCATATTAATATAGTCTTCAACACCGCTGCATTTAAACTTATACACTAGCACATAAACCGCTTTAGACTTGTTAATAGAATATAAGAAATCTGATATATCTCTACTTTACATAGTTCAGTTTTTCCGGCTATATCACCCACTTGGAAAAATAATTTTTAATAGCTTGATCGATAATCAAGTACTTTACAGCTCAATATATGTGCTTTGAGAACTTCAATACGACTATGAACTTGTTCAGCATTGATACGCTTTAGCGATACTGGCTTTGGTTATTTTTAAAGTAAAGGAGTAATTAGTATCTTACACTATGATGACTTTTGCTATCTCAGTTTGATGTGTCCTCATATCGATAGTGGCTAAGACAACCTTAATATTAATAAGTATAATAATCTCAGGTATTACCCACGACTTACGCATGAGTTAAACAATTGTTAAGATCCAAATAAAACGTGCTCTCGGAACTCCGTATTTAATAGGCTTTATTACGCGAACCGTGAGGGATTGGCGTTCATTCTCCATTGCATGAAAACTCTTTTTAAACTCATCAATGTAAATTTCCGTAAGCTATATTCATTAAAATATATATGTATATATCGTAAAAAACAAACAATTTAAAAATGAGGATAATTCAAAAGAAAATTTTTATCAATCACATTACTAGTAACACTTCAAATAAATAGCAAAAATATTTTTAAATCTTTAATTAATTAAAACCACATGATAGCTATTATTTTAACTTCAACAAACCCTGCTAATACGACATCACAACAATAGCAATAAGTCAATATTACTCATCTATTCCAAATACTTTAAAAGACATGCTGGATTTCTATAATCAGAAAAAATGTGATTGTATATTGATTTTTTATCGGTGATATATCTAATAACCTCACACCAATGTTTAAGATATATTTTCTCTTGATAACCACTCTGAGTTTCTATTTTATAAGAAAAACTAGATAAAAACTTATCCTTTAACTTTAACATATCCTCATTAAACAATTTATTACTAATCTCTGATACTTCAGGATTAAGCTTAACAAGCACTTTGTTAACAGAGTTAATTTTATATTTTTCAAAAAACCTAAGATTGAATTCTAAGTCTTGATGTCTTGGATAAGATTCATCGAAACCATTAATAGCTAAAATAGCTTCACGTTTATAAGTCGCTGTATTTGTATGAAGATAATGATTTTTGTATTCTAGCATTAAAATATCTAGAGTTAAGTCACCTTCTTTATAACGATTAAGATCATTCTCAGGTGAATTCCAACCTAAAAAGCCACAATAAACCGCACCGATATTATAAGATGTATATTTTATTTCTTTAATAGACTCTGAAATTCTACCAGGTAAATAAATATCATCATCATCTAAAAAACATATATACTCGCCTGTTGATGCCATAATACCAGTATTTCTAGCCGCAGAGCCATTCCTATTGACCTTATGATTAATTATTCTAACTCTGTTTACAGGATTATTAATATTATTAACTAAATCTATCGTCTCTACATTAAAATCAGAACCCAAACCATTATCATTAACCACTATAACTTCAATGTCATCATAATCTTGATCAAGAACCGATATTAATGCATTATATAAATTATTAGGCCTTTTGTATGTAGGAATAATTACAGAAACTCTATCTCTCACTATACTACGTTGTTTAAAAATAATCTCACTAAGAATACTAAAGTTATCAGTCGTAATACCTAGCTTATACTCTATAAACT
>NZ_WXWI01000044.1:0-3844 GCF_009904895.1 Vibrio sp. V31_P5A7T61 | reverse complement strand
ACCCAAAAGGTAGCGCCTAAAATATATGTATGCAAAGTTAAGTAAGGTAAATAATAGAATATATATTTAATAAATTATGGTGTAATAATGGATATTGATAATCGCAGTTTTAAGTTAGATATTTTATTTTGGATTTTTATATTTGCTTCATTGAGTTCTATATTTGCGAGTCAGAATACCGCTGTTATAAATATCAGAGGTAACGAATACGTTGATCATGTAGGTCAGTTAAGGTAGATACACATCTTGTCGTATGATCAAATGGTTTCGCCAAAAATCAATAACCAGACAACAAGATGTGCGAACTCGATATTTTACACGACTCTCTTTACCAATTCTGCCCTGAATTACACTTAAAACGACTCAACAGCTATTCGTGAGCAAAAACGGCTTATGGTATTGCGAGCTTCAGTCGCACTACACGGTCGTTCTGTTACTCTTTATGAGAAAGCGTTTCCGCTTTCAGAGCAATGTTCAAAGAAAGCTCATGACCAATTCTTAGCCGACCTAGCAAGCATTCTGCCGAGTGATACGACACCGCTCATTGTTACTGATGCAGGCTTTAAAGTGCCATGGTATAAATCCGTTGAAAAGCTAGGTTGGTACTGGTTAAGTCGAGTCAGAGGGAAAGTGCAATATGCAGATTTAGGTGCGGAAAACTGGCAACCTATCAGCAACTTACATAGCATATCCTCAAGTCGCTCAAAGACTTTAGGCTATAAGAGGTTGACTAAGAGCAACCCAATTTCATGTCAAATTGCACTGTATAAATCTTGTCCTAAAGGCCGAAAAAATCAGCGTTCGACACGGACTAGTTGTCATCATCCGTCACCTAAAATTTACTCGCGTCAGCAAAAGAACTATGGGTTCTGGCGACTAACTTACCCGTTGAAACTCGAACACCCAAGCAACTTGTTAGGATCTACTTGAAGCGAATGCAGATTGAAGAAACATTCCGATACTTGAAAAGCCCTGCGTACGGATTAGGGCTGCGTCATAGCCGAACGAGCAGCCCAGAGCGCTTTGATATCAGGCTGCTTCAACTGACATTTTGGCTTGCTGGAGTTCATGCACAAAGACAAGGCTGGGGTAAGCACTTTTTAGGCTAATACCGTCAGAAATCGGAATGTACTCTCAACAGTGCGCTTAGGCATGGAAGTATTACGGCATTCTGGCTACACAATAACGAGGGAAAACTTGCTAGCACCTGCAACCATTCTTGGTTAAAGTTTATTCAAGCATAGTTGGGCATTGGGAAAATTATGAGGGGATATCTCAGAACAATGAATGAAAGAGTTTTCCTACAGAGTTGTTGCTCTTGGACTACATCGTTCGTGCTGAGTACAGTGGATACTATGTCGACTTCCGGGAGGTTCTGATCTTCCATTTTCTTAATTATAGTTAACTCAATAGGTTTAGAGATGAAAAAGTTAAATATGGCTTCTGTAACATCTTTTTTTAGTTTATCGTCAGCGCTAATGCTTGCTGCCTCTCCGGTTCATGCTGAGAATAACATTCATTTCTCTGGGGAGATAACCAACCAAACCTGTAGTGTAGTAGTTAATGGTAACGCCAATGGCAACCCGATTATTAACTTAGATCCTGTTAATGCATCTAGTTTGAGGGAGGCTGGTTCAACTGCAGGTAGAAAAGAATTCACTCTTGGAGTAAACGGCTGTATCGCTCCTGATGATATTTTGATTTTGTTGGTTAACCTTCAACCTCATAGTCTAAGTGGGCCTAATAATGAGATTGGTTTTCAAACAACTATTGGAAATATGGGGTCAGCTAAAAATGTTGATTTACAAATTTTAGATTTTGTACACGAAAAACCTATTTATTATTCTAATGGTAATAATGTCGGTTTATACCAAGGTTCTATTATTGTTCTTGCGGGAGAAACGTCGGGCAGTAGTCGTTATAGCGTAGAGTATATTTCCCACCAAGGTGATGCAGCGCCAGGTACTGTTATTGGCGCAGTTCAATATTCTATTACTTATGCGTAGTTGTTAGCTCTTAATTTCTGTTATCTTATAAAATTTTATGAGAGATTTTTTATAAAAGTTAATTATTTACTTTATCTATCTAAGCACTAACTTAAAGTACACAATATTTCAAACTACTATCTAGAAAAGAAATTTCCTACATTCTTGCAGGTGTTGAGCTATGTTTCTTGAGTGGTAAAGGCTAGATAATGAGCGGTATGTACACTGGCTGTGCGCGGTTTAATTAAATTATATTTTACTTAATAGGTTTCATAATGAAAAATTTAATGGTAGTTCGTGTTGCCTCTCTTTTTAGTTTATCTTTAGCGTTGATGTTTGCTGTGGCTCCTGTTTATGCTGACAATAAGCTCTATATTTCAGGTGAGTTAACTAACCAAACTTGCATCCTTTCGGTTGATGGTAGTGCGAATGGCAACCCGATTGTTAATTTAGAGCCTGTTCATGCATCTAACTTAAAAGATGCAGGTTCAACTGCAGGTAGAACAGAATTTACTCTTAGCGTCAGCGGTTGTATTCCTACTGATGACGCTATGGCATTGATGGTTAATCTTCAACCTTATTACCTAACAGGTCCTAATAATGATTTTGGAAAACAGAGCACGATCGGAAATATCGGCTCAGCTAACAATGTCGATTTGCATATTTTACATCCACATGATGGAACACCTATTTATTATGATGGTCCAAATATATCAGCGAATGCTGGTTTAATCCTTGTTAGACCAGGAGAAACCTCTGGAAAGACTACCTATAGTGTAGAGTATGTTTCTCACCAAGGTGGTGCGACACCAGGCACTGTTGTTGGTAGAATTCAATACGCTATTAGTTATTTGTAATTAAGATTTTTTATTTTATATGCTAAGCTTTGTATTAGCTCAGCTTTTGAACATTAGTAAGTGAATGTTAGGTTTTAAATTGAAAAGAATATTATTTGCTTTTATTAGTCTATTATCGTTTAACTCTATGGCTAAGCCAAATACAATACAATTTCTTGGGGCAACAAGTAACCAAACTTGTGTTATTGAGGTTAATGGTTCGAATAGCAATCCAGTAGTTTTATTAGAGACGGTTACCGTAAATGACTTGGTTTTACCTGCATCTTATGCGGGTGAGAAGTGGTTTGAGTTATCATTAAGAGATTGTATCCCATTACAGGTTGATGATGTTTATCTAACTAAATTAGTTGGAAATGCCACATCAGAAGGGAACTTAATTAATGCTGCAGGTGATGCTGAGAATGTTGCTTTGCAATTATTAAACAGCAATAAAGAGCCGATTGAACTTTATCAGCCAGCAGTTTTAGAAATAGATATGCCGACTGGGGCTGATAAGGGGAAGTTAAGACTTGGAGTGCGTTATCTTTCGGAAGAAGGTAACGCAACCGCTGGAAGTGTCATATCTAATCTACAGTATTTAGTTACTTATAATTAGAAAAAAGCTTCAATGATACTGAATAGTGGCAAGTAAGGTATTCTTATTTACTCTTTTTTTATCAATAAGTTGTATTTTTGTATGTGTCTGTCCAAGGTTATTTACATGGCTATTAGCGGTTAAGTCTGTATAGGTTAATGCCTTCTCTTTACCACAGATCAAACCGCTAGCACTGCTCTTGCAGGTACTTTCAACGATGCTACCAACGAAAGTTATCGAGCCACTACCAACTGGAACAGAAGAATAGACGTTTGTAGTGGTGATACAACCTATTGATATTATCAATAAAGACAATTTTTTAAATATATTCATACGATTCACCATGCAAGTTTCAAGTTTAAAACTAGAATTATTATGTCGTAACTATGTTTTCCTATACTTATTATAGATCAAAAAAACAATAGTAC
>NZ_WXWI01000012.1:0-158882 GCF_009904895.1 Vibrio sp. V31_P5A7T61 | reverse complement strand
TAACAAGAGACTATGGCGTCAAGAGTTAATTTTGGCGCTGTTTACATCCCACATGCAGCCGTCTCTGAGCATAGAATTTAGGATAACTACCATCTTTCTGACGCAAGCAATGATCGCTACTTTTTTAGGTTTGCCTGCCGCTAATAACTTTTGATAGTGCTGTTTAAAAACAGGATTACATTGCATTGCAGACATCATGGCCATGTACAAAACCGTCCTGACTTGCATGCGTCCGCCTTTGATCATTCTCTTGCCTTTATAACTACCGCTTTCTCGAGTAATGGGAGCGACACCGATTAATGAAGCCGCTTGTTTGTTGGTGATGTAGCCCAGCTCAGGTACGTTACTGATGATGGAGGCTGCCGCAATTTTTCCGATGCCAGGTACGCTCTGTAATAGCTCATTTTTTGCTTGGTAATCAGGGCATGTCTCGATGAGTTTTTCGATTCTAGTTTCAATATTTTCTATCTGTTTTTTGAGCATGGTAAGTAGGGATTTAATCGATGACGCAACAGTCTTAGGCATGATTTGAGAGCGGTTCTTTTCCATGGTTTGCATGGTCAATAACTGGTTGCGTCTTGTCACTAAGTCACTCATTAAACGAATGTTTTCACTTTTCAATTGTGTGAGTTTCGGTTTAATCGCTTCCGCGTAATGGGCAATAAGAGCGGCATCTAAGCGGTCATTTTTAGCTCGATGTCCAAGGGCGCCGGAGAACTTTTTGATATGTAATGGATTAGCAATGACATAGGGTAACTTAGCGTTATCGCAGGCTAAGATGAATGGCATTTCTAAGCGTCCGGTGGCTTCGATGACAATACGTTCAGGGTGGTACTTTTTAATGGTTTTGATGGCTTGTTTAATGCCTTTTTCATCATTGGAGACATTAAAATAGATATCGAGAGGACGGATATAGATATCTAATTGTGACTTGCCGGTATCAACGCCGACATTAATGTTTTGCAGTGTATTTGTATTCATAATAAGCTAACTCTTGCTTGCTAAATGCGGGTTCGAGACCCAGAAGACTATTCGAGTGTGGTGCTTGGAGTTCTATCTGACGTTCGCTCTTGTTATCGGTCTCTCGATAGAGGAGCCACACTTCAATCGAACTATCAGATAGAGAACTTTAGTTGCAGCTAAAGTCTGGGTCTCACTTTACCCTGATTCGTTAGTTATTATCCATACAAGCCGCTTTCAAACTGGGACAGCAATATCAATGTGATTGCGACTAACCCACCGTTTGGCGGCACAGAAGAAGATGGGATTGAAAAGAACTTCCCTGCCGAAATGCAAACTCGTGAAACCGCCGATCTGTTCTTGCAGCTTATTGTCGAAGTATTGGATAAAGATGGTCGCGCTGGTGTGGTGTTGCCTGATGGCACCTTGTTTGGTGAAGGCGTAAAAACCAAAATCAAAAAGATGCTGACGGAAGAGTGTAACCTGCACACGATTGTTCGCTTACCTAATGGCGTGTTCAACCCGTACACGGGCATTAAGACCAACATTCTGTTCTTTACCAAAGGCAAACCGACCAAAGACGTGTGGTTCTATGAGCACCCTTACCCAGAAGGCGTAAAGAACTACAGCAAAACCAAACCGATGAAGTTTGAGGAGTTCCAACAAGAGATTGATTGGTGGGGTAACGAGGCCGATGGGTTCGCTAGCCGTATCGAGACCAAGCAAGCTTGGAAAGTGTCGATTGAAGATATTATCGAGCGCAACTTTAACCTTGATATTAAAAACCCGCATCAGGACGAAGTCGTCAGCCATGATCCTGAAGAGTTACTGGCGAGCTATCAGCAGCAGCAACAAGACATCAAATCACTGCGTGACCAACTGAAAGGCATTCTCGGAGATGCGCTTAGCTCTACCATTCAAGGTAAAAAGCAAGCTGGAGAACAATAATGGCAGTCGAAAACCTGATCACCGAGCATATTGATATTTGGACGTCGGCAGAAAAGACCAGATCGACCTCTGGTCGCGGCAGCAGTAAGAAGCTAGAACTGTATGGCGTTAAAAAGCTGCGTGAGCTGATCTTAGAGTTAGCGGTGCGAGGAAAGCTTGTTCCTCAAAATCCTAATGATGAGCCTGCTTCAGTGTTGCTTGAGCGTATTGCTGCTGAAAAAGCACAGTTGGTGAAAGAGAAGAAGATTAAGAAACAAACAGCTCTTCCTGAAGTTACTGAACAAGAAGCTCCATTTAATGTTCCAAAGGGTTGGGAATGGACGAGGCTTGGCAATTTAAGTAGTGATATTCACTATGGGTATACAGCTTCAGCAAAACCCAATTCGGAAGGAGTCAGACTTCTTAGAATTACTGACATTCAGAATGATAAGGTGAACTGGGAGACAGTCCCTGCTTGTGATATTACTGAAGAAAAAGCTAAATCTTACTTACTTGAAAATGATGATATTTTAATTGCTAGGACAGGTGGCACTATAGGCAAGTCATATCTTGTTGAAAATATCGACTTACAAGCCGTCTTTGCATCATATTTGATACGTGTAAAAAGAGTTCAAGCAGTCTATGCGCCATTTACTAAGGTATTTTTAGGAAGCCAGTTGTACTGGAAGCAACTGATTGAAAACTCTGCTGGAACAGGACAACCTAATGTAAACGCGACGGCGTTAAAGCAGTTGTTGTTTATTGTACCACCATTCAATCAGCAGAAACGTATCGTCGCCAAAGTCGATGAGCTAATGACACTCTGCGACCAGCTAGAGCAACAAACTGAAGCTAGTATCGAAGCGCATCAAGTGCTGGTAACGAATCTGTTGAACACACTCACCAACTCCGCCGATGCTGATGAGTTAATGCAAAACTGGGCGCGAATCAGTGAGCATTTCGATACCTTATTCACTACTGAAGAGAGTATCGACCAGCTTAAACAAACCATCTTACAACTGGCGGTAATGGGTAAGTTGGTTCCACAAAATCCAGATGATGAGCCTGCTGCTGAGTTACTGAAAAGAATAGCGGAAGAAAAAGCACTGCCGCCGATTGCTGAAGATGAAAAGCCGTTTGAACTGCCTAGTGGGTGGGAGTGGTGTCGAGGAGATGAGATTGCTGACTTCATAGATCCTCAGCCTAGCCATAGAACTCCTCCCAAAGTAGAAGGGGGTGTTCCGTATATTGGCTATACAGATATCGACCATAACAGTGGTATAGACTTCAACAATGCTCGAAAAGTTGGTGGGAATGTATTAGAGGAACACCGTGAACGATATACGTTAAGAGTAGGTGATTTCGTATTTGGAAAGATTGGTACATTAGGAAAACCATTCTTTCTGCCAAAACCGTTTGATTATTGCCTGTCGGCAAATTTAATACTGATTCAACCCAAAAATGAGCATGTAACTCCTAAATTTTTAGCGTTATACCTCAATAGCCCGACTCTTTATCAGGTTCTTGGTGAACAAAAAACAAATAGTACTCATGGTGTTTTTGGTATTAAGAAAGCGAGATTACTACCAATACCTCTCCCACCAATACAAGAGCAAGATTTGATCGTAGCAAAAATTGAGGAGCTGGAAACCATTTGTGAGCAGCTAAAAATGCGGTTAATAGATTCCCACACCACAAAGGTAGAACTTACCGACACCATTGTTGAACAGGCAGTATAACCATGAGTCTATACAATATCGCCAATAAAAACCTCACCGCACTGACACCGACCACCTTTGCAGCCGAAGGGCTGCAAGAAAGGCACGATTTACAAGAAGCGCTGAAAGGCTGTATAGATGCCATCGCTCCTGATTGTTTGGTGATATCAGAGGAGTTTTCAGACTGGGAAGACAGTCGTCGCCGTATAGACCTTCTAGCCATCGATAAAAATGCCAACTTAGTCGTCATCGAGCTAAAGCGGGATGAAATCGGTGCGCATATGGAACTGCAAGCGCTACGCTATGCCGCAATGATCTCTACCATGACGTTCGACAAAGCGTGTGACTACTATGCCCAGTACCTTAAGAAAGAAGGCCAAGAGACTGATGCTCGCGAAGCCATTCTGGAGTTTGTCGATCTTGATGAAAACAGCTTAGATGACTTTGGTAACGATGTTCGAATCGTTTTGGCCTCAGCAGACTTCGGTAAAGAACTCACCACTTCCGTCTTGTGGTTGCGTGACAAAGGCATCGATATCAGTTGTGTGCGCCTCACGCCCTATCGCTACAAAGAAGATGTACTGATCAATGCTGAACAGATCATCCCTGTACCCGAGGTGGAAGAGTACCAGGTGAAGTTCCGCGAGAAGCGTGCCGAGCAGCGTTCAAAAAGGCGAAAAAGATTACTCTGAGTACCGCTATAACGGCCATACCTATAAAAAGCGTCACCTCGCGCTCGCGTTAGTCACGGACTGGATCGAGAAGCATCAGCCACAAAGCTTGAATGATGTACTCAACGCATTTAACGACCCCGTAAGACGACGCATTGCCATCCTAGCGGAACAAATTCCTCAAGGTAGAATTCGCCGTTTCCACAGCGATGAAGACGCGCTGATTACGCTGCCTAACGACGAGGTGATAGCCATCACCAACCAGTGGAGCCTCAGCAATATCACTCGATTGATTCACTTTGCAGAGCAAAGTGGCATGGTTGTAGAAAAAGCAGACTGATTCAGCTACCCAAAGTCGCAAGTAACAAGCTTTGAGTAGAACATCGTTCTCCTCGAAGCATTTTTATTTGTTAATCAAATACCCAATCTTTACTATTTTAAGATTAGGATAAGAACATTGTTCCGAGTACAGTTCAGTGCACTATCGAGATGGTTGCTCACATCAAAACAGGTGTTATTTAAAAGCTAGCGTGAGATAAGGCAATACATACCCTTTGAGCTTAGACTCTATCTGTTCCACTGTTTTTAGTTGATCGGGTAGAACATTGTTCATAGGTGTTTCAACATCTATAACAGTGACCAATCTACTCAACCCCCCGTGGCTCATACGACTCCTTAGAGATAGATAAACTTTAGCGATGGTTTTATCACCAATAAGAGCAACCATCGCAAACAAGCTTGGTCCCTCTCTCCTGAGCGAACATCGCAATAATGTAAATATTATAAATTGTTTCATTTTTTTGTGATAATATCCGCGAAACTTTTCCTTACCAATGACTCTGGACATGAAGTTTCCCGGACAACGCAAATCGAAACACTACTTCCCTATTCACGCCCGTGATCCACTTGTAAACCAAATACAACAAACGCCTAAGCTTCGTCATCCAACTGTGGTTGGTGTTGGGCAAACGATTGTTGATATTGAAGCCAGAGTAGATGATGCTTTTTTAGCCAAATATCAATTAAGCAAAGGCCACTCGCTGGTTTTAGAAGAGAGTCAAGCCGACGCTCTTTACGAAGAACTGATCGAACGCAAACTCATTACCCATTTATACCCGGGTGATACCATTGGTAATACGCTGCACAACTATTCTGTGCTCGCCGATAGTAAATCTGTCTTACTGGGTGTCATGTCTAAAAATATCGAAGTGAGCTCTTACGCCTATCGATATTTATGTCAAACCTCTTCACGCATGAATCTAAACCATCTACAAACGGTGGATGGTCCAATCGGTCGTTGCTATACCTTGATCTCAGAAGATGGTGAACGAACGTTTGCGATTAACGAAGGGCATATGAATAAGCTGCGCGCCGAGAGTATTCCTGAAGAAGTCTTTGCTAAAGCTTCTGCATTGGTCGTCTCTTCTTATCTGATGCGTGGTAAAGCCGAAGATCCGATGCCACAAGCGGTACAACGAGCTATTGGATTAGCCAAGGCTCATCATGTACCCGTGGTATTGACCTTGGGGACAAAATACGTCATCGAAGGTAATCAAACTTGGTGGCAAGAATATCTTAAGCAACATGTCACCGTCTTAGCGATGAATGAAGAAGAAGGGGAAGCCTTAACCGGAGAGAAAGATCCGCTCTTAGCTGCCAATAAAGCCTTAGATTGGGTGGATTTAGTATTGTGCACTGCTGGCCCTGTTGGATTATACATGGCAGGTTATGTTGATGATTCAGCAAAACGTGATACTGAACTACCACTACTGCCTGGTAACATTCCTGAATTTAACCGCTATGAATTTAGCCGCGCGATGCGTAAGGAAGATTGTCAACAGCCAGTAAAAGTCTATTCGCATATTGGCCCCTATTTAGGTGGCCCATTAGAAATCAAAAATACCAATGGCGCTGGTGATGGTGCTCTGTCCGCTTTGCTGCATGATATGGCAGCGAACCGCTATCATCAAAACAATGTGCCTAACTCAGCAAAACATGCGTTACCTTATCTAACGTATTCATCTCTTTCGCAGGTTTGCCGTTATGCCAACCGAGTTAGCTATGAAGTTTTAACACAGCACTCACCTCGTCTATCGAGTTCATTACCTGAACGTGAAGACAGTTTAGAAGAAGCGTATTGGGATCGTTAATCTCTCTAACCCACCTTCGTGCATGACATAAAACGATGACTGAAGAGACGTCATCACTTTTGACCACAGCCGGGCTCAACCTAGCTGTGGTCAATTTTATCGAATCGAGCATCATCTTCTTAAACTCAAGAAAACTCATCGAGATTTCCTTAATTATCACAAATTTGACTTATAACTGACTGATAATACACATTGTTAATTGAGCGCTACTGAACGACACGTTATAGTAGGTTACGGATAACAATATTAAGATCAGGTGTACTGGCATGTTGTTGACAGAAGAAAACACTATCGAACCGCCTCATTCACTTCTCAGTCGTCACCAACAGCGTTTGATTCATATCTTCGATATCTTTAGTGAAGGTATTTTCCATATGGACCGATATGGAACCATGACTTTTTATAATCCGAGCTTTTATCAGCAGTTTGGCTTTAATTCGGCCACTATTGGTTTAGAAAATTGGATGGCGTTGGTTCACCCACTCGATAGGATGGCACTAGAACAACGCGTCGATGGTCATCTTAATCAGGAAAGTCGAGTCACCACTGAATATCGCGCAAAAACCGTTGATGGTCGCTATATCTGGTTACTGGGTACTGCAGTAACTAAAGTCGAAAACGGTGAAATGTTTATGGTCGGCAGTCATCGAGATATTTCTGAACAAAAAAAGATGACGTCTTTTCTGCAACAAGCCGCATTTTATGATGTGGTTTCTGGTATGCCGAATACCACAAAGTTACTGCGAGACATTGATGATGCTAAACGTGCTGCATCGCCAGCGACACTGATATATATTCAAATTGAAGATATTAAATCCTACCTAAATCAGTACAGCGCTGAAGTCATTCAACATATTCTTCATCATATGCATAATGCGTTAAGTAATCTGATTCATCACCACTCGACACTGTATCGCGTACGTTCCGACGATTTTGCTATTTTATTACGCGAATCCGTGTCAGACCAAGATTTACCTCTATTGTGTCAATCGATTCTTGAGCGTTACTCTCACTCTGCTCAAGAGCAAGGTCACCTATTGGGTGACCGAATGAACATTGGTGTTTTACCGCATTTTTCGGATCAACTCAGCGCGGTACAAATTCTCAATATTGCGGCACAAACCTGTCAATACGCGGGAGAAAAAAGTCGCTCAAGAATCGAGATTTACGCAGGGAAAACTCAGCATACGGTGGATCGCTACTTTTTTATTGAACGCGGTTTAAAAGAAGCGTTATGTCATCACTCTTTGTCGGTTAAATTTCAACCCATCATTCATGCGCAAACCGGTAAAGTCGCCAGCTTTGAAGCTTTAGTTCGTTGGCGGTCGTCAGAGTTTGGTGAGATCTATCCAGATGAGTTTATTCCGGTAGCGGAAAAAAAGGGACTGATCACCGAGTTAGGCTATCAAGTCTTTGAAAAAGCTTGTCAGTTTATTCATCGTTACCATGTTCAGCATGGTTCAAGTACGCGAGTGAACGTCAATGTGTCTGTTTTGCAACTGCTCAACAGCAATTTTCCAGCCAATATCAAAATGATGGCTGATGCCGCTGGCGTCTGCCCTTCATCCATCGTGCTCGAGCTGACCGAAACCGTGATATTGGACGGCAACCGACATGCTTTAAATCAACTGAATACACTCAGTAAGATGGGGTTTCAACTGTCACTGGATGATTTTGGCGCTGGCTTAAGTTCCATTTATAGCTTCTTTGATTTGCCCCTAAATCAAATCAAAATTGATCGAACAATGGCTTTGAAGACACTGACGAATGCCGCCTCTGAAGAGTACTTACGATTTATTGTGCAGCTATGCCGCTCAAGAGGCATGGATATTGTGATTGAAGGGATAGAAAACAGCGCAATGCAGCAAAAATTTTGCCAAATGGGCGTCAACTATCTACAAGGTTACTGGTTCTCGAAACCTCTTTCTTTAGCCACCGCCAGCCGCTATACCCTACTCAATTAAACCTATCACTTCCTCTTTTGCTGATAACGTGCGTACCCTAAAAGTAATAGTACAGCGCTGATCAAGCCATCAATAGCACCACCTCCCGAAGCATTAGGCGACGCAATACTTCCTGAGTCTGCAGCAATGGGCGCAGGAGAAACCGATGAATTATCACTCCCCGCTAAAAATGCTAAACGCGCCTCTTCTGTAACGATATAGTTGGCCGTCAGCTGTCCATTTAATACTTGATCTATCCATTGACGATAACCATAAATCTCCGTAAATACGGAGGTAACCTGTGATTGTGGAAAACCTACGCCACATTCCGCGGGGCCAAAACTTGTGATGCCCACTTGCACCAAATGACCCGCATTATTCCAGTAGATAGGACCTCCCGAATCCCCTTGACAAGTTCCATTAGCAAGACGGCTATCAGGATTAATGCCGTCCCCTTTAAAACAGAGATGATGTGGATTTAGCGCTAACGCGAACGGCGTAATATCCAACTGACAACGAGCATTCGATACATACTGCATAGTGGTAAACAGTAATCGGTCGTCTTCATCAAATCCTGAACGCGTATTACCGTGACCCACCGCTTCAAAAATACCGTCATTATCGTCATCATCACGACCATTAAATCCAAGTCGATAAGCTTGGCTCGTTGGTCGATTCACAAACCCTTGCCCATTTAGCCCTCGCTCTAAACGGATGATCGCGATATCGTTCGCCCATAATGAGTTAACGGAATCATCGTAATTGGGATGATAGAAAAACGCTTCGCCACGTACTGTGGTGATATTACCATTAGGAAAATCCGATTCATTATCAACTTGAGTCGCTACCGTAAACAGTAACCATGGAATATCTAACGATCCTCTTCCATCAAACAAACAGTGCGCTGCAGTTAATACGTGTCGATCGTCAAGCAAAGTTCCACCACAAAAACTCGCCGGACTGTAGCGACGATCATATTCAATACGATCATAAAACAAGCTAACGAATGAAGGATAAGTGGTAATCGTCGTCGGTTTACCATTAACGATACGTGATGTCAGATCAGCAAAAACCATGGGGCTCATTAATAGCGTGAGGCATAAAATAACCATCTGAATGGGTTTCTTTATCATAGACACCTCATATATTTAGCTAAGTAAGATAGTTAAAGTGTAGTTCTAGATAACGGAATCAACCCAAAAAACTTGATACAGCAAGTGAATAGTGCGTCATCAACCTCGATAAACAGAGGTCAATAATAAGATTAGAATCGGCGAACTGATCCAACCGAATTAGCAATTCAAATTGTAAGAAGGAAAGAGAAAAGAAAACCATTAGACTCGTGGTATTTTGCAAACAATTACCGAGTGAGTCATTGAAAAATTAAGACCTTTGAGCGAAAAGAAGAATAAAGCAGCATGGTCGTACTGCTCTATTCCTAACATTAATCGAGAAGAGATAAGTAAATAATTCGCTATCCTCGATAATAGCGTTGGGGGACGAATGGCATCTTCTCAATCGTCATCGGCAGCATTTTACCACGGACTTCAGCAAACAACTCATGACCAATCACCGCGAGATCCGCTCGAACATATCCCATTGAAATAGGCTGCTCCGCTGTCGGCCCGACGGTTCCACTGGTAACGATACCCACTTTATTACCATCAGAATCGAACAACTCTGTTCCTTCCCGAACAGGCGCTTTAGTTTGCCCCACTAATCCCACTCGCTTACGATCAACCTGTTTGCTCTCTATCTGTTTTAGAATAATTTCAGCACCGGGAAACCCGCCAGCCCGTTCGCCACCGATCCGGCGCACGGGTTGTATCGCCCAAAGCAGACTGGCTTCTACTGGCGTGGTGGTTTCGTCCAAATCATGACCATACAAACACAGGCCACACTCTAAACGTAGCGAATCACGAGCTCCAAGGCCTATCCACTCGACATCGGAATGCTCCGCTAATGCTTGTGCAAACGCGACAGCTTTATCAGCAGGTACGGAGATTTCAAAGCCGTCTTCTCCTGTATACCCACTACGGCTGACAATGCATTCAATGCCGTTGATCGCTAAAGTTTGGATATCCATAAAACGCATATCTGCTACCGCAGGTTGCCACTGAGCCAATATCTGAGCCGCCTTTGGACCTTGCAGAGCAAGTAGTGCTCTGTCTTCAATGACTTCCAAGTGGACCCCAGCAGGCAAATGCGCGGTTAAATGGGCTATATCCTGTGCTTTACAGGCTGCATTAACCACTAAAAAAAGATGATCGCCTAAGTTGGCCACCATCAAATCATCTAAAATACCACCTTGTGGATTGGTGAAAATCGCATAACGCTGCTTACCAACCGGTAAATCGATGACATCAACCGGAACTAAACGCTCTAAAGCCGCGGCCGCATCAACACCATGCAAACGCAATTGTCCCATGTGTGAAACATCAAACAATCCAGCCGCTTGACGCGTATGTAAATGCTCTTTTTTAACACCGAGCGGGTATTGAACCGGCATATCATACCCAGCAAAAGGGACCATTTTTGCGCCTAATTCAACGTGCACAGCATGCAAAGGAGTAGTCAGTAGCGAATTTGAGTGGGGTTGTTGCGTCATTGTTTTCTCCATGTGGCGAGTTGCCGATCAAGCCGCCAGTTGATTGAGCGCTCTCTTGATAGCCATATCATCACGCTCAAGTGTTTGGCTTAAGTTTCCAATAATAAACAAGAAAAACAAGCATGCGCTTATTTTGATTGCCGAACAAGTTGCAGCCAAGACACGCTGCGAGAATTAACACTTAGATCACAATTTACTTATCCGTCTTTGCAACAAAATGGCTTCAACCGACAGGTCCGTTACTTTGCCGTAACCCATAAAATCAAGGCGTCTTGCTCACTAACAGACACTAACATATGCCCCATCGTCGCATCATAATAGACACTATCGCCTTCGCTAAGAGGCACTGGCTCATAAAACTCACTATAGAACAGCACCTCACCGCTCAAAATTAGCAGGAACTCTTCACCGTCATGCCTTACCCAATCGGGATAATCGCTAAAATCTCGAGCGCGGATGGTGCTTTTGAACGGCATCATTTTTTTATTGGTCAACTGTGTTGCCAATAGCTCATGTTCATAAGTAGGCGTTGGATGTGGTTTCCCTAGTCCACTACGAGTAATATCTCGACGACCAGTAGCGATAATTTTCTTTGGTGGGGCAAAGAGTTGAGGCATATCGATTTGCAATCCATGCGCGAGTTTTTGCATCGCTTGGAAGGTCGGCGAAATCTGCTCGTTCTCTATTTTACTTAAGGTAGAGCGAGCCAATCCCGTTCTCTGACTCGCCTCTTCTAGGGTAATTCCCAAATTCGCTCTAACTTGCTTAATGCGTGGCCCTAATTTGAGTGGCTCGATGTTTTCTGAGCGATCTTCTTTAGCTAATGTCATGGATGGATACTCATCATGAATGGGCTCTGTCATGCTTATTATCCTGTAGTGAACCGCTATCAATAAGTATCATTGTGCATCAAGCCTAACACAGAAAAAAGAGTCACTCGCAAGTAAAGCGTGCTTTAAGTAGCAAAAACAGCACTCTTGTTTCCTATAGGAAATTTTTAATTGATTGTTGATTTGGCAAGGGGTATGTTACCAACATGTTAGCCAAGCAATCGTTTGGTTCAATGACGTTCAATACCCTCAAAAAGAACAGATTGGCTCAATTCAGTGAGCAAGCACACAAAAGTTCTTTTTGAACTATTGCACACTCGCTCGGCGAGCGTTCGCTACCAATTTGGAGAAAAAACAATGGATAAAACACTGAAGTTTACTGATAGCCATGAATGGGTGCGTGATAACGGCGACGGTACCGTCACGATTGGAATTTCAGAACATGCCCAAGCGATGTTGGGTGATGTGGTGTTTGTCGAGTTACCCGAGCTAGAGAGTGAATTTGACGCAGGAGATAATTTTTCCTTGGTTGAATCAGTCAAAGCGGCATCTGACATTTATGCTCCCGTATCGGGCATGGTTATCGAAATTAACGAAGAACTATCCGATCGCCCAGAGCTGATCAATGAAGAGCCTTATGAATCTGGCTGGATTGTTAAAATTAAAATGTCCGATGCTTCTGAACTCGATGATCTTAAAGATGCCGATGAATATCTGACGTTGATTGAAGAAGATTAATTGATCAACAAGCTGCCACCTAATGGGCTAAAGCCACCTGATATGGTGAAAACCAAGGCAGCTTTTCATCATAATTCTTATTCACGACAACCCAGTGATATCAATTATCCGTCAACGCTTATCGGTATAATTAGCGTTATCGAACATGATGGTAAGCCATACTACAGCTCTATCTATAGGTAAGGGAAAATGACCGAGTTACTGCACCGCCTAAGCACACAAAACGAATTTATTGCACGCCATAACGGACCACGCGTCAATGATCAACAGACCATGTTAGCCACTATTCAGGCTTCCAGTCTTGATGCGCTAATTAACGAAACCGTCCCCGCGAATATTCGCTTAGAAGCCGCCCTTGATATTGGTGAGCAGCAAAGTGAAACCAACATGCTCGCGACGCTGAAAGCCTTTGCTCAACAAAACCAGATTAAGCGTACTTTTATTGGTCAAGGTTACTACAACACGTTTACGCCTCACGTTATTTTACGCAATGTACTCGAAAATCCTGGTTGGTACACGGCTTATACTCCTTACCAGCCTGAAATCTCTCAAGGTCGCTTAGAGTCGCTGCTTAACTATCAACAAATGATCATCGACTTAACGGGTATGGAGATCGCCAACGCGTCATTATTAGATGAAGCGACAGCGGCCGCAGAAGCCATGGCGTTATGCCATCGCGCTGGTAAAAGTAAAAGTAACGTCTTTTTTGTCGCGGACGATGTCCATCCTCAGACGATTGAAGTCATCAAAACCCGAGCTGGATTCCTTGGCTTTGAAGTGAATGTCGCGCCTATCGAGAGTTTGGCGGAGCAAGATGTGTTTGGCGCATTACTGCAATACCCAAATACTCGCGGTGAAGTGCGCGATTTAACTGCCATCATCGAACAAGCACATCGCAATAAAACTTTGGTCACCGTCGCCACCGATTTGCTGGCCAGTGTGCTGCTTAAACCGGCCGGAGAGATGGGGGCGGATGTTGTGATTGGCTCAGCACAACGCTTTGGTGTGCCAATGGGCTATGGTGGCCCTCATGCCGCATTCATGGCCACTCGTGATACTCATAAGCGCACCATGCCAGGTCGTGTGATTGGGGTTTCCATTGATGCCAAAGGCAATCAAGCGCTGCGCATGGCAATGCAAACGCGTGAACAGCATATTCGCCGTGAAAAAGCCACCTCCAACATTTGTACTGCACAAGCGCTACTGGCGAATATGGCAGCCTTTTACGCGGTATACCATGGTCCTGAAGGACTTAAAACTATCGCGCGTAGAACCCATCATTTCACCGCGATTCTTGCCGCCGGGCTAACCAAAGCGGGCTATGAGTTAGATCATCATAGCTTTTTTGATACGTTAACCATCAACACTGGATCGGCAACAGAAAAGCTTTATCAGCAAACGCAACTAGCCGGAATGAATCTACGTAAATCGGCGCAGCAAATTGGTATTAGCTTGGATGAAACGACGACGGTTGAAGATATCAAAGCTCTATTTGACGTTTTTGCTGTTAACGAAGCGATTGACGATTTATCGACCACCATTGCTGACAATGAATTAGCTGCGATTCCTGAATCTTGCCGCCGCCAATCCAGCTTCCTTACTCATCCTGTGTTCAACACCCATCATAGCGAAACGCAAATGCTGCGCTATATGAAGAAACTGGAAAATAAAGATTTCTCTTTGGCTCACGGTATGATCCCACTTGGCAGCTGTACCATGAAGCTCAATGCCACCGCTGAAATGATCCCGGTCACTTGGCCAGAATTTGGCGCGTTACATCCGTTTGCACCAAAACAGCAAGCGCAAGGTTACGCCGCACTGGCTAACGACCTTAAACAGAAATTATGCCAAATTACCGGTTACGACGCTTTTTCACTGCAACCAAACTCTGGCGCTTCTGGTGAATATGCGGGTCTGATTGCTATTCAGCGTTATCACCAAAGCCGTGGTGAAGGACACCGCGATGTGTGTTTAATCCCAAGTTCGGCTCACGGTACTAACCCAGCGACCGCTTCCATGTTATCGATGAAAGTGGTGGTCGTGAAATGCGATAATAATGGTAACGTTGATCTGACTGATCTGGCTGCAAAAATCGACAAACATCGTGCAAATCTTTCCGCGATCATGATCACCTATCCTTCCACTCATGGCGTCTATGAAGAACAAGTACGCCAAGTGTGTGAAATGGTGCACCAAGCTGGCGGCCAAGTGTATCTCGACGGTGCCAATATGAACGCACAAGTTGGCCTCACCTCTCCCGGTTTTATTGGTTCAGATGTGTCGCACCTTAACCTGCATAAAACCTTCTGTATTCCACATGGTGGTGGTGGTCCAGGCATGGGACCGATTGGGGTTAAATCTCACTTAGCGCCTTTCTTACCCGGGCATATTGAAGGTGGTGTGGAAGGCACGCAATACGCCGTTTCTGCCGCGGATTTAGGCAGTGCGTCCATTTTGCCTATTTCTTGGGCTTATATCACCATGATGGGCTCAAGCGGATTAGAACAAGCAACCAAATTGGCGATTCTTAATGCCAACTACATTATGGAGCGCCTGCGTCCACACTACTCCATTTTATATCGTGGTCATAATGGTCGTGTCGCGCACGAATGTATTATTGATATTCGCCCATTAAAAGAGCAAAGCGGGATCAGTGAAGAAGACATCGCCAAGCGCTTAATGGATTATGGCTTCCATGCGCCAACCATGTCATTCCCCGTCGCGGGTACACTAATGGTTGAGCCAACCGAATCCGAAAGCTTAGCTGAGCTCGATCGTTTCTGTGAGGCTATGATCGCTATTCGCCAAGAGATAGATAAAGTGCAAACTGGCGAGTGGCCATTAGAAGATAACCCACTAGTCAATGCGCCGCACACGCAAGTCGATTTAACCGTTGAGCAATGGTCACATCCTTATTCTCGCGAAATCGCTTGTTTCCCATCAGAGCACAGCAAAACCACCAAGTACTGGCCAACCGTCAATCGCGTCGACAACGTCTATGGCGATCGTAATCTGGTCTGTACCTGTCCAAGCATTGATAATTACGAAGAGTAATAAACCGCGACGATCACTCGTCCCTAGTTCTGTGCTAATTTGAAAATCAATGGCGAGCTTAATGGCTCGCCTTTTATCCTCTCTTATCAAGGCAAACACTGTTAACACAAAGATTTCCTTGGTTTCACCTTGAGAAACTGAGACAATACAGCGTCAATTCCTACAAGATTATTATTCATGAAACTGTTAGTTAGAAATTTATCCCGTACTACCACCGAACAAGACATCCGCGTTTTATTCTCCGCTTTTGGTGAAGTAAAAGCGTGTAATCTAGTACTGGACCAAATCACAGGTCACTCAAAAGGCTTTGCATTTGTCGAAATGCCAAATCTCGAAGAAGCCAAACAAGCCATCGCGAATCTCAATTTAAGTGATGTCCATAAAAGCAAGATTCGCGTTAAAAAAGCCGATTAAGCGTTTTTTACACAGCGTATACACAAGATATTAGGCGTTAAGCATACACCCTAACTCTTTGTTATTCATACACAAGCTCCCTAAAAACAATCAGACATGAAAAATAGTTCTCGCTATTTAGGATTCTGTGTGTATAGTTAAAGTTGGCTCTTACAGAAGAGTTGTTAATGTACATTCAGTGTAAGTTTTGTTTTATACAAGTCGCGAAACCTTTCGTTAAACCTGTGTCAACTTCACCTAGATAGACCATTCAATAGCTTGCGTTATCAGCCAAAATTCATTCTATTAAATTTAAGATATTTAGAGGTAACTATGTCTGGTAAAACGACTGGTACAGTAAAATGGTTCAACGAAACTAAAGGTTTCGGTTTCATTTCTCAAGACAACGGCGGTAAAGACGTGTTTGTTCACTTCAACTCCATTGTCTCTGATGGCTTCAAAACATTAGCTGAAGGTCAAAAAGTAAGCTTTAATGTTGAAGAAGGCAAAAAAGGTCCACAAGCGACTGAAGTAACGCCTCTGTAAGCTAAATTTCAAAACGCAGTGCTCTGCACTGCGTTTTACTTCCCCCCTGCACTCTCGTTTATTCTCCGCTTATTGCAGTCTCACTTTATTAGGAAATCTATGTCTAGAAGATCGACCAGACAACGTCAATGGTACAAATTGTCTCGCAAGAAAGAAGCTTTTTATAGCAACAAATAACTCTCCTTTGTCTTAATCTATTGCCTGTTATCCATGGCTCTGCTTAACCATCATACCTCCGATTAGCCTGCTGACATCATTAGTTCGTCAGCATGTAACGGAAGGCTGAGATGTCTCTTTTTACTATCATTCTCCTTTACAAGCATTTTTTACACGTTACTATCGCAGCAAAATGGTCTTCTTCACCCTATTTAGCCTTACTACGAGGGTTTTATGCTGTCAGATAGTGAGATTTGCCGTACAACTCCCCTACAAAACATTGAGCTCATCGCTAAAAAAGCTGGCTTATTGACTGATGAATTTCACAACCAAGGCTCTTATAAAGCCAAAGTTTCATTACACTGCTTACAACGCCTTAAAAATGTCTCTTCAGGAAAATTAATCTTAGTTACGGCCATTACTCCTACGCCACTTGGCGAAGGTAAAACGGTGAACACGATAGGCTTAGCACAAGGTCTTGCGCACTTAAACCAATCCGTTATCGCTTGTATCCGTCAACCCTCCATGGGACCGATTTTTGGTGTCAAAGGCGGAGCGGCAGGTGGTGGCTATTCACAAGTTGCACCGATGGAAGAGCTCAACTTACATCTTACCGGTGATATTCATGCCGTCACTTCGGCGCATAACTTAGCCGCAGCAGCGATTGATGCCCGTCTATACCACGAAACTCGTCTTGGTTACGAAAATTTCTCCACACAGACAGGGTTACCTGCACTGCGAATCGATCCTAAACGTATTGTTTGGAAACGAGTGGTCGATCATAACGATCGCGCCCTGCGTTACATCACTGTCGGCCGTAATCCTGAAGGCCAAACAACGAACGGCATTGAACGAGAAGACGGCTTTGATATTTCCGCCGCTTCTGAATTGATGGCGATTTTAGCGCTGGCGAAAAACTTAGCCGATTTACGTCGCCGACTTGGTCAGATTATTCTCGCTTATGATCTCGATGGACAAGCGATTACCGCCGAAGATCTCAAGGTCGCGGGGGCTATGGCGGTTTGTATGAAAGACACGATAATGCCAACGTTAATGCAAACCTTGGAAGGCGTTCCAACCCTCATTCACGCGGGTCCCTTTGCCAACATTGCCCATGGTAATTCATCGATTATTGCTGATGAGATTGCCAGTAAGTTAGCGAATTACACCGTGACAGAGGCTGGTTTTGGCTCTGATATGGGCTTTGAAAAAGCGTGTAATATTAAAGCCAATGTAGCTAATAGAGCCCCAGATTGTGCCGTTATCGTCGCAACTTTACGTGGAATTAAAGCCAATTCAGGGCTATTTGAATTCAAGCCGATAGACAGTCAGTTACTTTTTCAACCCGACAACGCGGCACTGACCGCCGGCTTCACCAACTTACAATGGCATATCGATAATGTGAATCGCTATGGTATTCCAGCCGTGGTGGCCATCAATCGTTTTCCACAAGATAGCGAAGAGGAGCTTCAGCAACTAGTTAGTCTGATTAAACGTCTACCTAATGATGTCAAAGTCACTGTTTCAGATGCCTATTCTCAAGGAGGGCATGGCGCACTAGACCTTGCCCAGCAAGTCATCGCTCAATGCCAAAAAACCACACATTTTAAACCTCTTTATCAAGCGCAAGATTCACTACTCGATAAACTCACTGCGGTTGCGAAAAGTTATGGCGCAACGACCATCGAGCTTAGTGCACTGGCTAAGCAACAACTGGCCGAATTAGAAACGCTACCTTATCAGCATTTCTCCGTTTGTTTGGCTAAAAATCCGATGTCTCTCACTGGAGATCCAGCCATTAAGGGTGCGCCCAAAGCCTTTACTCTCACCATTAGAGAGTTAAAACCATGTGCTGGTGCGGAATTCATTTATGCCTTATGTGGCAACGTGCTTACCATGCCCGGACTTCCAGCAAAACCCAGTTTTATGGCGATTGATCTCGATAATGATGGCAACATCATTGGTTTGAGTTAACCAATAACTGATCAGCAAGAGCAATTTCTTCACTTTGTTGCTCTTTCTTGCTCTATTTTACGTATAGATAACAGAGTCTTGATATTGTCGATAAGACACTACTGCTTAGCGTGCTTAAACAATGGTAATACACTCCGCTTTTTAGCACGACGGCCGTTTTAAATAGGCAATAATCACCATCACTGGTCATCTAAATAAAATAGGTAAAGGGCAAGATGAAGCGTTTTACAATATGGTTTTCCTCCAGCGTGCTAACGCTATTAGTTCTATTCTCTATCACTACTCGAGCGAATAATCCGTCTTTATCCGCAGCAGAGTCGTCTTATGCAATCGCGACTTTAGCGGGAGGATGCTTCTGGTGTACAGAGGCCGATTTAGAAAAACTCGAGGGCGTCGTCAATGTTGTCTCTGGTTACGCAGGTGGTACATTAGCAAACCCAACCTATCAGCAAGTATCATCTGGAAAATCGGGACATATTGAGGTCATTCAAGTCACTTTTGATGAGCATCTGGTCAGTTATGAACAAGTGTTGGATTATTTCTTACGCCACATCGACCCAACAGACGCAAAAGGTTCGTTTGTAGATCGCGGGCTACAATATCGACCAGCGATTTTCTACCATGATTCAACCCAAAAGCAGATCGCTCAACAGTTAATAAAACAAGTGGATGCTTTAGGTATTTATCAAAAGCCCCTGAATACTGAATTGATTGAGTACACCGAATTTTGGCCTGCGGAAGAGTACCATCAAGATTTTTATAAAAAGAATCCGATTCGTTATAAATACTATCGTCATGCTTCAGGACGAGATCAATATTTAGACCAGATTTTTGGTCGTGAGCGTAATAAGAACCCCATCACATTACGTCAATTGATTGACAAATCGCTTGCAGAACAAAACATCAAGACCTACCACAAGCCATCGCCTGAAGAGATTCGAGCCAAGCTAACAGATGTACAATATTATGTCACTCAGCAAGAAGGCACGGAAAGGGCTTTCAATAATGAATACTGGGATAATCATCAACGCGGTATTTATGTAGACATCGTCACTGGGGAACCACTCTTTTCGTCGCAAGATAAATTTCGCTCAGGAACAGGCTGGCCAAGCTTCACCAAGCCGATTAATTCAGCGTACATTATTACCAAAAGCGATTTTCGTCTTTTCTATACCAGAACGGAAGTACGCAGTCGGTTCGGCGACTCACATCTTGGTCATGTCTTTAAGGACGGTCCGGCACCTACTGGCCTGCGTTACTGTATGAACTCTGCGGCAATGCGTTTTATTCCAGAAGAGAAAATGGCAGCGGAAGGATATGGCGATTATTTGCCCTTGTAGCATGAATTGAGCTGATATTCGACGAACAAGGTTGTTGCTCTACAACCCAAGAGATTGAGATTAACTCGATAACGTCGTGCAATCTCATCACTCGCGCCAGCGGCAAATAAAAAGCCCCTCATTATCTCTGATGAGAGGCTTTTTATCTATTAACACCACAACGAGGTATTAACGTAATCCATGCAAAAATTCGGCGCGGGTGGCAGGGTTAGATTTAAATATCCCCCCTAAAGCGGTCGTGGTGGTTACGCTTGTCGCGTCCATGACACCTCGAGACTTTACACAATAGTGGGTAGCATCAATCGTTACCGCAACATCATCCGACTCAAGTAACGTCTGCAACGCAACTAAAATCTGTTGCGTTAAACGCTCTTGCACCTGAGGGCGCTGAGCAAAAAAACGTACAATGCGATTAATTTTTGATAGGCCAATAATTTTACCACGTGGAATATAAGCGACCGCAGCTTTACCATCGATGGTCACTAAATGATGCTCACAGGTACTGGTCACGGTAATATCCTTAACGCGTACCATTTCACTGACTTTCATTTTATTTTCAATGACGGTAATTTTTGGGAAGTTTTTATAATCAAGCCCAGAGAAAATTTCATCGACATACATTTTGGCAATCCGATGCGGTGTCTCTTGTAGACTATCATCCGCTAAATCTAGACCCAGAAGAGTTAAGACTTCACGCATATGAAATTCAATTTGCGCTTTTTTCTCTTCACGGCTAATTGCATTGGGTTGCATTGGCGTTTCCTGACCGCGGCTCTCTAGTGCTGCTTTCACTAACTGGGCGGATTCGCTCAAAATTGACATTTCCCCTACCTCTTCATTACCCCTCTCGAATGGCAGACAAGAATACTCGGATTTTTGAATAATTACATCCCTATTTTATGGGCGGACATTATTGTCATGCCCTTTCTGTGTTAAAGTACCGACAAAAATAACCACCATAGGATCAACAATATGGGCTGTTGTGATGCGCCGGGCTTAATGCCGATTGAAGATGCACTGCATTCCATGCTTTCTCGTATTACCCCAGTGAATCAAACACAGCAACTTCCGCTTGCTGAAGCTCTGGGGTTTGTCTTAGCCGAAGATGTTCTCTCTCCGATTCCTGTGCCTCCTTTTGATAACTCAGCAATGGATGGCTATGCCGTCAGACGCGCTGATATCGTCCATAATCAACCCTTGCCCGTAGCAGGAAAATCGTTTGCAGGTCAACCATTTACTGGAGAGTGGCCACCACTGACCTGTATTCGGATTATGACTGGCGCACAAATTCCAATCGGTTGCGATGCGGTGATCATGCAAGAGCAAGCGCAAGTCACCGAGCACGGTATTCAATTTTCTGTGAACCATGTTCAACCCAATGCCAACATTCGTCCGATGGGCGATGATATCGGACACAATGATCTGGTCTTGCGCAAAGGTGCACGCTTAACCGTTCGTGATATCCCAATGATCGCGACTTTGGGTATCAGTCATGTGAACGTATTACGTAAACCTAAAGTCGCCTTTTTCTCTACCGGAGATGAACTAAAACCACTCGGTGAGACGCTCTCTGAAGGACAGATTTACGATAGCAATCGCTATGGTATTAAACCGTTGATTGAAAATTTTGGCTGCGAGGCTATCGATCTGGGGATCATCCCTGATTGCCCAGCGACATTAAAAGCGACCTTTAATCAAGCGCAACAGCTTGCGGATGTCGTCGTCACGTCTGGTGGAGTTAGTGTCGGAGAGGCTGATTACACCAAAGATATCCTTGCCGAACTTGGCGAAATCGGTTTTTGGAAGCTCGCGATAAAACCAGGTAAACCTTTTGCTTTTGGTCGATTAGAAAACGCTTGGTTTTGTGGTTTACCGGGCAACCCGGTTTCGGCGATGCTGACTTTGTATGTTCTGGTACAGCCTATGCTGGCCAAACTGGCCGGACACAGCGAATGGCAAGCGCCTCAGTCTATTCCTGCACGAACCAAAAGTCCCTTCAAAAAATCGCCAGGCCGCACCGACTATCAGCGTGGTATTTATCACCTTGAAAATGGACAGTTTGTCGTAGAGAGCACCGGCAATCAAAGTTCTGGCGCTTTTCGTTCAATGAGCCTTGCTAATTGTTTTGTGGTATTAGAGCAGGATCGTGGGCGAGTAGAGGCTGGTGAGATCGTGAATATTCAGTTGTTTAATGCCTGTTTATCTTAAGGAACACTATGGATATTTTATCTGACCAAGAGATGCTGCGTTATAACCGGCAAATCATCCTTAACCAGTTTGATTTTGAAGGGCAAGAGGCGCTTAAACAAAGCTCTGTATTAATTTTAGGTGCAGGAGGCTTGGGCTGTGTCTCCAGTCAATATCTGGCTACGGCAGGTGTCGGTACGATAACCTTGATCGATGATGACTGCGTCGAACTATCGAATTTACAGCGCCAAGTGTTACATAGTGATGCCGATGTCGGTCGTAAAAAGGTCGACTCTGCAGCAGAATCATTGCGCCAACTCAATCCCTATCTAATCGTCAATACGGTGGATCAACGTTTGGCTGACGAGCCGCTAAAACGCTTAATCGAACAACATACTGTAGTAGTCGATGCTTCGGATAATGTCGAGGCGCGTAATCAATTGAATCGACTCTGCTTTGCAACGAAAACGCCGTTAATATCTGGCGCGGCGATTCGTATGGAAGGCCAAGTCTGTGTATTTCGATACCAGCATCCTGATGAACCTTGCTACCAATGCTTAAGTGCTCTTTTTGGCCACCACGTACTCACTTGCGTTGAAGCGGGAGTAATGGCACCTGTCGTCGGTATTATTGGCGCAGTCCAAGCCATGGAAGCGATAAAAATCATCGCCGATTATGGACACACCAAACTGGGTAAGCTTTTAATCTTGGATGCCTTATCAATGACCTGGCGTGAGATGACTTTACCTAAACAGGCCAGTTGCCCAATTTGCCACACCTGAAGGATAACGACGTGAAAAACGCGGTATTTTTATTGAGCCGCATGCTCACTACTCCCCCTTATTATAAGGAATAAGCCGCATGTCCCCACTGATTACTCCAACTTGGCTCTATGAACATTTAAGCTTACCTCAGTTAGTCATTTTGGATTGCAGCATTGAATTTCAGATTCCGAGCGAAGGTGAAAAAGATTGGCAAAACAAAATCCCCGGCTCACGTCGATTTGATTACGACCATGAGTTTTGCGACATTGAGAGTGCTTTGCCACACATGATGCCTGCCCATACGCGTTTTAACCATCTCGCGCAACAATTGGGCATCAACCAAGATTCAGTGATTGTCGTCTACGATAATAGTGGGACGTTTGCTTCTCCCCGCGCTTGGTGGATGTTCCGTGCTTTCGGTCATCAGCAAGTCTATATTCTCAATGGTCGATTACCAGCATGGAAAAAGGCAGGTTATCCTTTGGCTCAAGCGTACCTAGCGACCGTAGAGAACGGTGATTTTACTGGTGAACTTGAGCCGCGTTACTTTGTTGATGCTAACTACGTATTGAGCAAACTCAACGATCCGGCCAGCCTTACCATCGATGCACGCTCAGCAGAGCGTTTTCTAGCTCTGATTTCTGAACCTCGCCCAGGCATACGAAGTGGTCATATCCCGCATTCATGCAATCTGCCCTTTACTCACTTGATGAATGGTGGCGAGCTAAAACCAATCGACGAATTAACCCCTATTCTCGCCGATAGTCTATCGGCTGCTGATGAGTATCTGTTTAGCTGCGGATCTGGCGTGACGGCGTGTATTGTTCTTCTCGCCGCTTATCTTTGTGGTTATCAAAACCTCGCCATTTACGACGGTTCATGGACAGAGTGGGGACAACGTAATGAGCTACCTATCGAGCCATCCTGATCGCGTCATTATCATTGACGGATGGTACTGCGTTAATCATCTACTGCACGTTGCGCATCTGCTCATCGAGGTTTAATACTGTCAGAGCATTACTGACACTCGTGGCAATAACATCTATCGCTCCAGTGCGTAATGCTCCCAGCAACGCCAGCGGCTTGCTATTTTCAGCCGCAATAGCGATCACTTCAGAGATGGGTCGAAACTCTTCAATCCCTAATCCAATCACTCGATCACTCATCACGGTATTGGCGATTTGCCCATGAATATTAAAGAAATCGTAACCAGCAAAATCGCCAACTACGCCTTGCTGTAAACGAGACTGAACAACTTCATCGGGGGTAAACCAACCGAGATCAACCATATAACTGTTTTCACTCATATCGCCAATCCCTACTAAGGCAATATCGGCTTTACGAGCTAAATCTAAGGTTTGCTTAACCGTCGCATTTTGCATAAAAGCCAATTTTTGCGCACGATTTTCCGCATAAGCCGGAGCGTATAGCGTTTCAGACGTACCACCGTATTTTTTCGCCATTTGGCGACAAATATGATCGGCATTAAACATCCCCCCACGAGGATGAATACCACCAATACTGCATACAAACTTACAATCTCGTGGCGTAATGACGCCGATATGATGGGCAACTGCCGAGACATTTCGTCCTTGTCCGATAGTCACGACCATGCCATTTTTTAACGTGCCGGATAGATAATTTGAAACTAAGCCCGCAACTTGTTGCCTTTGTTGTTCTTCATTCGGTTGATCCAAGGCGACTAGGGCACGTTTTATACCAAAACGTTCAATCAACCGCTGCTCAATTTTCGCGCTAAAAACAGGGTGGTATTTAACGGTGATTTCGACAATACCTTCATCACGCGCCTGCTTGAGCATACGTCCAACTTTCGCTCGTGAGATAGCAAATTTTTTAGATATCTCTTCTTGGGTCGCTCCATCTTGATAATAAGCGACAGAAACTTCCGTTAGTAAATCGGTACTTTCAACAGATATATCTTGATGCAAAGTCGTCATGATGATCTCTTTATTCTGCCAACCCATTGAAGTTGAGAGCCGCAGCGAATAGGTGGATGACAAAAAACATGTGCACGCTGACAATTAACGCTTCAAACAGTAAGGATCGGGCGCGCAAAAAAACGAATATTGAGCATATGCTCATCGTGCTAGGATAAGTGAAGTCCGCCTCCATTTGCAACATTTGTTCATGACAATGACATTTTCTCAGCGTAACAGGTTTCTCTCAATCAACCCTTGTCGTAACTAGCTTCGATTAGGCAAACGTTTCTTTTTCTACCTGCGAAATAAATAACATAAAATTGTTGATTCACATCACCATAAGCCACTAACTATGATTGACTTTCTAACTGGATAAGATAAAGATGGTCACATCATTTACTCAACGAACGAGCAAATGTTCATAACATAAGTTCGGTCGCTGATCATAATTGCGTTAGCTTTTCTGCCATACATTGGCTTGGCCAAAAGAAATAGGATGAACGATATGAGCAACAAATTAGAGCAACTTCGTAAACTGACTACTGTGGTTGCGGATACTGGTGAAATCGATGCCATTAAAAAATACCAACCTGAAGACGCTACCACCAACCCTTCGCTGATCCTAAAAGCTGCCCAAATCGCAGAATACGCGCCACTGATTGATGCTGCTATCGAATACGCAAAATCGCAAAGTTCAGACAAAGCACAACAAATTCAAGATACCTGCGATATGTTAGCGGTAAATATTGGTAAAGAGATCCTGAAAACTATCCCAGGACGCATCTCAACTGAAGTCGATGCTCGTCTCTCTTACGACACCGAAGGCAGTGTCGCCAAAGCTCGCCAACTGATCAAAATGTATAACGATGCTGGGATCAAAAATGATCGCATCCTAATTAAACTGGCTTCAACGTGGGAAGGTATCCGCGCGGCGGAGATTCTTGAGAAAGAAGGCATCAACTGTAACCTAACCCTATTGTTCTCTTTCGCGCAAGCTCGTGCTTGTGCTGAAGCTGGTGTATTCCTCATCTCACCATTTGTTGGCCGTATCATGGACTGGTACAAAGCAAAAGAAGGTCGTGATTTTGCACCGCAAGAAGATCCAGGCGTAGTGTCAGTATCCACAATCTACAACTATTACAAAGAGCACGGCTACAACACAGTAGTGATGGGCGCAAGCTTCCGTAATATCGGTGAGATTTTAGAGCTTGCGGGTTGCGACCGCTTAACGATTGCTCCTTCTCTACTGGCTGAACTTGAAGCTGCAGAAGGTGAAGTGGTTGAGAAATTGGTCGACTCAAAAGGCAGCAAAGCTCGCCCAGCACCAATGACTCACGCTGAATTCCTATGGGAACATAATCAAGATCCAATGGCAGTTGAAAAACTAGCTGAAGGTATCCGTAACTTCGCCGTTGACCAAGGCAAACTGGAAGTCATGATTGCAGCAAAACTGTAATTCGCTCAAGAATTAAAATTTGGGGAACGATTGACGTTCCCCTTTCCTTTCTAAATCTATTATTTGTCGGTAATTATTATGGAACGTAAACAACTCGCTAACGCAATCCGTGCATTGAGCATGGATGGAGTTCAACAAGCCAATTCTGGTCACCCAGGTGCACCAATGGGAATGGCGGATATCGCTGAAGTACTTTGGCGTTCACACCTCAATCACAACCCACAAAACCCACAATGGGCTGACCGTGACCGCTTTGTGCTGTCGAACGGCCATGGTTCAATGCTGATTTACTCACTGTTGCATCTAACTGGTTATGAGCTGTCGATTGACGATTTGAAAAACTTCCGTCAATTGCATTCTAAAACTCCTGGCCATCCAGAGTACGGCTATGCACCTGGCATTGAGACCACCACCGGTCCGCTAGGCCAAGGTATCACCAATGCAGTGGGCATGGCGATGGCTGAAAAAGCACTGGCGGCTCAGTTTAACAAGCCAGGCCATGACATCGTTGACCACTTTACTTACGTATTTATGGGCGACGGCTGTTTGATGGAAGGTATCTCCCATGAAGCCTGTTCATTAGCTGGTACTCTAGGTCTTGGTAAACTGATTGCGTTTTGGGACGACAACGGTATTTCGATTGATGGTCATGTTGAAGGTTGGTTCTCCGATGACACGCCAAAACGTTTTGAAGCTTACGGCTGGCATGTGATCCCAGCGGTTGACGGCCATGATGCACAAGCGATCAACGCAGCGATTGAAGCCGCCAAAGCCGATCCGCGTCCAACTCTGATCTGTACTAAAACCATCATCGGTTTTGGCTCGCCAAATAAATCAGGTTCTCATGATTGTCACGGTGCGCCACTAGGCCACGATGAAATCAAAGCGGCGCGTGAATTCTTGGGTTGGCAATACGCTCCATTTGAAATTCCGGCTGATATTTACGCTCAGTGGGACGCCAAAG
The DNA here is from genome assembly GCF_009904895.1 of Vibrio sp. V31_P5A7T61. NCBI lineage: Bacteria > Pseudomonadati > Pseudomonadota > Gammaproteobacteria > Vibrionales > Vibrionaceae > Vibrio > Vibrio sp. V31_P5A7T61. The sequence continues at coordinate 131,563 of NZ_WXWI01000012.1, read as the reverse complement.
AAGCAGGCCAAGCTAAAGAAGCAGCTTGGGATGAGAAGTTTGCGGCTTACGCTGCTGAGTACCCAGCAGAAGCGGCTGAGTTTAAACGCCGCGTTAATGGCGACCTTCCAGCGCAGTGGGAAGAGCAAGCCAATGCTATCATTGCTGAGTTACAAGCTAACCCTGCCAACATTGCGTCACGTAAAGCATCGCAAAATGCCCTTGAAGCGTTCGGTAAATTATTACCAGAATTTATGGGCGGCTCTGCAGACTTAGCGCCGTCGAACCTGACCATGTGGTCTGGCTCAAAATCACTCACCGCTGAAGATTTCTCTGGTAACTACATCCATTACGGTGTGCGTGAATTTGGTATGACAGCGATCATGAATGGTATCGCATTGCACGGTGGCTTTGTCCCTTACGGCGCGACCTTCTTAATGTTTATGGAATACGCCCGTAACGCACTGCGTATGGCGGCGCTGATGAAGATCCAGAACATTCAGGTTTATACTCATGATTCGATTGGTCTCGGTGAAGATGGCCCGACTCACCAACCGGTTGAGCAAGTTGCTTCTCTACGCTTAACACCAAACATGAGCACATGGCGTCCCTGTGACCAAGTGGAATCTGCAGTCGCATGGAAACTGGCGATTGAACGTAAAGATGCGCCATCAGCGTTGATCTTCTCACGTCAAAACCTCGCTCAGCAGCCTCGCACGGCAGTGCAAGTGGCTGATATTGCTAAAGGTGGTTATATCCTTAAAGATTGCGCTGGCAAACCAGAGCTTATCTTGATTGCAACCGGTTCTGAAGTGGAGCTCGCGGTGAGTGCGGCGGCTGAACTTGAAGCGCAAGGTAAGCACGTTCGCGTGGTTTCAATGCCATCGACCGATGCCTTTGATAAGCAAGATGCCGCTTACCGTGAAGCAGTATTACCTGCAGACGTGACCAAGCGTATCGCGATTGAAGCAGGCATTGCTGATTTCTGGTACAAGTACGTTGGTTTTGGTGGCAAGATCATCGGTATGACGACCTTTGGTGAATCGGCACCAGCGGATCAGTTATTCAAGATGTTTGGCTTTACAACTGAAAATGTGGTGAAAACTGCTAACGAACTATTGGCTTAATCGTTAACCGAAAGCTGATAAACAAAATCCCGCCAAGGCGGGATTTTGTTATTTAAAGATTAATTATAAACAGCCCGTTTTATTCCAACGACATACCGGAGGCTCCGCATTAACCAGACAATCATTACTGCGACAGATCGCCGCTCCGAGTGGCCAATCGGCGTCTTTTTTTACTGGTGCATCATTGGGTACGCCTAATGCTTGCAGGTATTTGGGTAGATAAGCGACACGAAAACACGAGGTTTCCGGTTTATGGCAAGCACCGCTATTGATACAACACTGCTGCTCATCATTCGTTTGACGATGCTTAAACGCTCCCGTCAAATACCATTCAACTTGCCTACCTTGTTCGGTGGGGATTTTTCGATACTGGGCTTGTTGCTGATACTGATAGTTATAAGGATCTAAAATACCGCCTGACTGAGTCAATTTCAGCGTCTCTTGACACGCTGATAACTGCCAATTTTTTTGACGACTGCCTATACCATGTTGGCAACTTTCAGCAACGCCCAATACTTTCGCCGCCTCATCTTGCCCCAAGCCTAAAAATGAGTAGCTGTACATGGGTAAATCTTGATTCCCTACTTTGACACGACGTAATGCATCATTAGGTTCGCAATCGGGGCATGGGAAAGTAATCTGGCTGGAAGCTCCGCCCATTTCTACAATACCAAATTGCGTATTTTGCACTTCATCGTGTACCGCTAACCAAGCGTATAATCCCTCTTCATAGCCGGAAAGGGTTTTCGTCACCACGTCAACCGAATCAGGCAATTGCTGGCGTAAAGCTTGATTCAGCGCTTGCCACATTTGTTGACTTTGTTGTGGATTATTTTGCTCAGCAATGCGCATGCCTGCCGTGGCATACACCATCACCGACTGCAGTTCACAGGCCGTTTGCCAGTTAAAGGCTCGCCATGCTGGCTTGCCCTTATTATTGCGCGGCCCCTCTGTCTTTATCTGTTGTAATGTATCAGCCAACTGAGTGACCACTAGTGGAATATCCTGCGCGGTTTTCCCTCTATTCTGGCGAATAGGATCGGCTAAAGCCTCCATCTTAGGACCTTTATGAACTTTCCATTGGTCTGAACGCTGCTCATAGACATACATTCGCGTACCACTACTGCCCGCATCATAAATAATATGACATGGGTTCTTGTCACTGGCGAAGGCACTCGTTGCTGACAACAACGAAATAAGTAAACTGCTGCCGACTATCATGCGCTTAGACAGTAACGTCATACCTTGTTTTCTACTTTGATACATTGTTTATTTCTCTTCAAACCTTTTCGCAAGTTGATGAAAATCATCAACTTTATGATTCATTTCAATGCTATATTCTTCAACTTTATGGGTTGCAGCAAGATTTTGGGTAGCGGCAGAGGCAATCGAGTGAATATGTTGATTGACTTGATGAGTGATATCACGTTGCGACTGCGCCGCTTTCGCCATATCCGCCACCGTATCGTGCATTTCTAGTAATAAACTTTCAACTTGTTGTAAACGAGAAGCACTTTGCTCAGCAACCTCGCCACAAGCTTGGGTTTGCTGCTGACTTTGATGAATTTCTTTTTGCCATCCATCAATCGCTTGCAACATCGCATTGATACTCGCTTGGATCTGCTCGGTGGCTTTTTGCGTACGTCCCGATAATGCACGGACTTCATCAGCAACCACAGCAAAACCACGTCCTTGCTCACCGGCTCGCGCCGCTTCAATCGCCGCATTCAACGCTAACAGATTGGTTTGATCAGCAATTCCGCCGATTTCTCCCATCAATTGACTCACTCGCTGAGCTTGATCGCTCAAAGCATAAGTGGTTTGAGTCGCTCTTTCTGCTTGCTCGTTGAGCTGTAATAAATTTTTCTGAGTCAGATCAATGCTCTGTCTGCTTTGAGCACACTCCACACGAGCCTGATCAATTAACGCATAGGAGACTTGGGTATTGTCAGATACAGCATTGGCAGCGGCTTCGACCTCATCGGTAGCTTGCATTACCCAACGAATATCTTTTTCTTGCTGGGTTAAGGCTTGTGCTACTTCCGTACTGGTTTTATGTAAGGTATTGGCCATAACTTGTAATGGTTTCGCCGAATCCATCATCCGGCCTAATACCGTTCGAATCCGTGCAGACGCCATTTTTAAATGATAATCAGCAATTGAAAACTGACTATTACCTGAGTAAATCAATCGACTAACGCTGTCGTATTGTTGGCGTAGTTGAGCGAGCTGACGCGGCGTATCAATCAGTTCTTGACGAAAAAACAAGCCCAGTGAAAGAGCAGGGAAAATACTTGCCAAAAGCTGAGTGCTCTGATCACCCCACAAATAAGCTGCAATCGGAGCACTCAATGAACCAAGTAATATCGCATAACGAACGGAATCCGCGATTGTCAGTGAAAATTTACGACCAGAGCGTTCAGCTTGACGCAGCCCTTGGTAGGCTTTGTTAGCAATATCAACCCAACGGCGTTCAGGCTTGACTCGTACTGATTGATAACCAGCTATTTTTCCGTTTTCATAAATAGGCGTCACATAGGCATCCACCCAGTAATAGCCATTATCTTTGGTTTTATTTTTGACAATTCCACGCCAAGCATGGCCTTGTTTGAGGCGCTTCCACATATCAGCAAACGCCGCTTTAGGCATATCATCATGGCGTACAATGTTATGATTTTGTCCTAATAGCTCTTGTTCGGTAAATCCGGCAATACGACAAAAGGTTTCATTACAATAGGTGATCACACCTTTTAAATCGGTGGTTGAAACCAGTTGATCGTGTTGGCTAACGGGAACTTCTTTTGTTGAGGAAAACTGACGGCCTGACATAATTTCGTAACCTATGATTGGTTTTGTGGCGACTGTATACACAAAATAGAGAAATGTTTCAAAGTATTGTCTCATTTTAGTTGCACAAGCGTGAAAACTATCAATCTACGCTTAAATGAACCGTAAAAACTATTCAGTCAGTCACATTTAACCGTATTCATCATCACTTACTGACTATCCATAATCATCAGCAATTCAACACGACGATTACAAGCTCTGCCTTGAGGCGTTTGATTGGTACAAGCAGGAGTATGCTCGCCATAACCACGGGTATAAATGGCGGCTAGTGATACTTGTTGTTCAAGTAAAATATTTTTCACCATATCCGCTCGGCGCATTGAAAGACCGTCGTTAAATCGCTCAGTGCCGGTATTATCGGTGTGCCCTTCAATCACAATATCAATCTGTGGCGTATTCGCTAAATAGCGTCCGAGTTGGGCGAGCCATTGTACTGATGCACTTGGCACCACCGCCGATCCAGTTTGAAACTGCACTGCACGTTTGAGTTTGACCATCGTATGATCGCCAGGGATCAGTTCATAATCTAAGCCATTGGCGGACAGGAAGCTTTCTAAACTACTATCGGAGAGGGTTTTCATCGGTTGATGCGTAGCAGGCATAGACTCGGGTTTTGCGGCCATAAGTGAAGCAGGAGCCAAACGCCAGTCAGGATAACGAACCTCGGCATCATTTTTCGGTGCGGTGTCTAATAAATTGCTTTTGAACATTTTATCAGTCGCCAGAGAGCCACACCCCGATAAAAACAGTAGCAGTGATAGTATGAAGACTTTCATCCGTTGGGTTCCCATTTTTTAGTATCACCTTGGTTATCGGCCGCCAGCGCAAAACTTTATGATGTATTGCTAACAATTTGCTCTTCTGCTGTTTGCCTCACAAACAGAACTGGTTAGACTGAGCTCTCTTTATGATTTTAATTTGGTTGATTATGAAAAAAAATTTTATTCGCTTTTGTGGGCTTATCATTAGCGTAGTGTTGATTCTTGGTTGTAGCGAGCCAACAGGCCCTAAGCAAGGTGTTCATTACCAGAAATTATCTAACCCTCTGAGCTCCCCTTCTCTTGCGCCGATCACCGAAGTGTTTGCTCTCACTTGTACTCACTGCCGAACCATGGAAACGTTTTTGCCTGAACTCGAACAGCTCACTGGGCAACGCTTCGGCAAACTGCATGTTACTTTTAATCAAGGCGCTCAACTGGGCGCGATGATTTATTACAGTGCAGTGATGCAGTTGGATGACATCCCTGATCACGATATGATGGATGACCTATTTGCTGCCGTACAAATGCCTGAAGGCACCACGCCAGCAGAGCGTAAAGCCGCCATTGATCATGCCTTTCATAGCCGACATATCATTAGTCCCTATGATTTTAATGAGATGCAGCAACAACAGCTAATGACAATGCTCGCTTCTGCAGAGCAAATGTCGACACAATCGCAAATTAATGCGGTCCCCACTTTTATTGTTAACGGTAAATACCTGCTGTTAACTAGCGGTCATAGTGACCTAGCCAATATGGCAGAAACGCTGACTTATTTACTTAAACAACCTTAATAAAGTATCTGTATTATGAATAAAATATTGATTGTTCTCGTTCTCTTATTAGCCGTGTTTTTTATCTATCGAAGCTGGAATAACAGTAAGATAGCGGAACAAAATCATGCGGTAGGAGAGCGCTTTTTACAAGAAAACCGCCAACAACATGACGTCATTGAAACTGAAAGTGGCCTACAGTACCAACTCTTACAAGCGGGTACTGGTGAAACTCATCCTAGCCCAACCAGCCGAGTAAAAGTGCATTATGAAGGCCGTTTTCTTGATGGCAGCGTCTTTGATAGCTCCATTAAACGTAATGAGCCCATTGTGTTTGGCTTAAATCAAGTCATTAAAGGTTGGCAAGAAGGTGTGCAATTGATGGTGGAAGGACAAAAAATGCGCTTTTTTATTCCTAGCCATTTGGCTTACGGCAAAAATGGTGCGGGCCCCATTCCTCCTGCAGCAACGTTGATTTTTGATGTTGAACTGATTGAAATCCAATAACTCAGCTTAGCCTTGGTATAACCGTCAACAAGAGTCATTGTGAATAAAACTCATCATAATGACTCTTATCTGACCGTATCTAACCGACTGATTACCCCTTTCCCATCTTAAGCGGTTACCGTTAACACTCGATTAACTGGATAAAAAACTAACCCCGCAGCGGTCACTAATACACAATCCATTCCGCCTGCATGCGCCGCTTGCATACCAAGTTCAGTATCTTCAAATACCACGCACTGTTTAGGTGTTAACTCAAGCAGCTGGCAAGCACGTAAAAATGTTTCAGGATGAGGTTTATGATGTTCCACATCCGTTGCCGTGACTAAAGCATCAAGTTTATCGAGTACCTCAACCTGAGCTAATAAGTTTTCCGCTGATCCTCTCTGACTGCCTGTGCCTATCGCGATTTTCTTTTTACCTAGCTGAGCACAAAAAATGTCATACGTCGCAGAAATCAAACCTCCCTTATCGGCCAATTGTGCAAAGGTATGCATTTTATGGTCAGCGACCTGCTGAGCATTCAGATCCAAGTCGAATCGTCGATTGATCTCACTGACAATCTTAAAACTCGGCATGCCTCCCATGCTATGTAGCCATTTTCCATCAAAGGGAAAATTAAAATGGTCTGCGGTCGCTTGCCACGCTTGAAGATGCGCTGGCATCGTATCGATCAAAGTACCATCCATATCAAAAATCAGCCCATCATATTGGCTTAAGTTAAGTGTCATCTATACCTCCAAAGGATCAAGCCGTCACTGTTTACGCTACTTGATATAACCGAAGACAGCAAGTGAATGGTTAATCAGCGATTGAGTCCGTCGGTGATGTTCGGATCACACTTTGTAGCAAAACCCTTTTGACTTACAACTGTACGCTGATATTCTAGTGCACAGTTGTAAGCTAAAGGGCATTTTTATATGGTTAATAAACCACCATTGATCTGGCTTAATGTCATGATTTTTTCACTCAGCTTTGGTCTGGCGGCATTCGTTGCCCCTTGGTATGGCTGGCAATTTGGCTATAGCTGGGAACATCTTTTCTGGCTAGTGGTTTGCTTTTCATTTTGTAATTTATCCATTACCGTCGGCTACCATCGTCTATGGTCACATAAAGCTTTCGAAGCCCATTGGTTAGTGCGCTTACTGTGTGCGTTAGGCGGTGCATTTGCTCTACAAAATAGTGCTCTACACTGGGCATCGGATCACCGAGTCCACCACAAATTTGTCGACCAAAACGATAAAGATCCCTATTCCGCCAAGCGTGGATTTTGGTATTCGCACATCGGCTGGATGCTGCGCCACTATAATCAAGCCACTTACGCTGATTACACGAATTGTCGTGATCTACAAAAAGATAAAATTGTCATGTGGCAACACAAATACTATCTACCACTGGCAGTTACGATGAATATAGGTGTACCGTTACTGCTCGGTTGGTGGTATCAAGATATCATCGGTATGTTACTGGTTATCGGCGCGGTCAGATTAGTGCTTAATCATCACACCACTTTTTTTATCAATTCACTGGCCCACATTTGGGGTAAGCAGCCCTATACCGATAAAAATACCGCACGTGATAACGGAATTTTGGCTTTCTTTACCTTTGGTGAGGGCTACCATAATTATCACCATATTTTTGAAAACGATTACCGTAATGGAATTCAGTGGTGGCACTATGACCCAACCAAATGGGTAATCAAAATATGTTCCTGGTTAGGATTAGCCAAAAAATTACGCGTCGCGCCGGCACTGAAAATTGAAACTGCACGGGCAGAAATGCGTTTAAAGTATGCGAAAAAAATCCTCAGTCAACAGTTGCAACATCAGCGGATCTTTACTCATATTCAACAAGAATTTGATGGCTTTGTTGAAACACTTCACGATTATTACGATCTGAAAAAACAGTTGTTAGAAAGCAAAGCCAATTCAGCGATACAGAGTTATGAACGCTCGATCCTCACAACACGCTATCGACAAGTAAAGATGCGTCTACAAGAGAAAAAGCAACGTTGGCAGCTATTAACCAAGCCGTATGCTTATTAAGCTATACCCAAACGACTTGGCGTTGCAGGTAGGCGGCAAGTGAGTGAATCCCCATGAGCATAGGCAAACGATGTGATTGGGGTGAACGAGCGTAGCCAACACCGCTGCAGATTCAAGTAGGAAGGGTATATTCATAATCTCTTCAAACGGGTGATACTAACTGCCGAATGAACATAATGATTGAATGTTCATTCGGCGAAAACTCCCCGCATGGTCATATCACTCACCACCAAAATACACACCAGAACAATCAGCAAACATTATTAATTTAACACGCCAATAACCAATAAAAATCAATACAATAACGTATTTATACGGATTTTTATTCTGCCAATATTTTCATTTGTTTTAGATCATACTAGTAGCAACTTAAGCTCGTGCTATTGCCAAGTTTTCAGTAAATTCTCCAGTTACAAAAAGCCATAATTTGTTACATGGGTGAAGCCCATTTTACTGGAGAAGACTATGCTTGAACTGCTGATTGGCGCAATCGTCACCATTGCGGTCGGTTATTTTATCGTTAAGGGCTATAAACCAGCGGGGGTACTATTAACCGCCGGAATAGCCTTATTATTAATGACTGGGATATTAGGCTACGCGATTTTACCCGCATCAATTACACCAACCGGTAACTTGATTACCGATTCAATGGAATATGTGAAGTTTACCCTACAAAACCGTGGTGGCGGTTTAGGTATGCAAATCATGTTATTGTGCGGTTTTGCCGCTTATATGACCCACATCGGGGCAAATAACGTAGTGGTTAAACAGTTTTCTAAGCCACTTTCTGTTATTCGCTCGCCTTATGTCTTACTGGTTGCAGCTTACATTGTCGCTTGCTTAATGTCCCTTGCGGTAAGCTCTGCAACAGGCCTAGGCGTGCTACTGATGGCAACTCTCTTCCCTATGATGACGGCGATGGGTATTTCTCGCCCTGCTGCAGTAGCGGTGTGCGCTTCTCCAGCCGCCATTATTTTATCCCCTACTTCTGGCGATGTGGTGATCGCGGCAGAAAAGTCTGGGCTAGCTTTGCATGTCTTTGCGGTAGAAACCGTTCTTCCTGTTTCCATTTGTGCGATCATCGTGATGGCAATCGCTACCTTCTTCTGGAATAAATACCTTGATAAGCGCGATAACACCCCAATGGAGCGCGTAGACGTTTCTGCGATTGAAGTGAAAGCGCCAGCCTATTACGCGATTCTGCCTTTCTTACCAATTATTGGCGTTTTCCTATTTAATGGAGAAACCATCCCCGGCTTATCGTTGGATATTTACACCATTGTTGTCGTATCGATTTTTGCTGGTGCGGTGATTGATTTCATCACTAAACGCTTTGATGGTAAGAAAACACTCGAAGATCTGGAATCTTGCTATGAAGGTATGGCAGAGGCATTTAAAGGCGTGGTGATGCTGTTGGTTGCGGCAGGGGTTTTTGCTCAAGGACTGATGTCGATTGGTGCGATTGATAACCTACTTGGATTAGCCGAAACCGCTGGCGCTGGTGGTTTAGCATTGATGCTAATTTTAACCATTTTAACCATGGCTGCGGCTATCGCCACAGGCTCGGGTAATGCTCCGTTTTATGCATTTGTGGAACTTGCCCCAGCACTAGCCGCGAAAATGGGCGTTAACCCAGCGTTTTTAATTATTCCGATGTTACAAGCTTCAAATCTAGGCCGTACCGTTTCTCCGGTATCAGGGGTCGTCGTTGCCACCGCAGGTATGGCGCATATCAGTCCTTTTGAAGTCGTTAAACGTACTTCTGTTCCTGTTTTGGCAGGTCTTATCACCGTGATTATCGGTACTATGGTATTGGTACCAATGATGGCTTAGTGTCACTGCTGCATTTCATTAACAGATTTAAAAATAAGGCGCATTACTGCGCCTTATTTTTGAATTATGGTTTTTGAGTTATGGGTTAAAAGCTGAATCTTATTGACGCAAGACTCTTGCTTGAGCACTAAACACCATCACAATCGCGCATAACATCATCGCAAACACCACAGCAGGGCCAATCGGCCAATCCCAATAAAGAGAAGCTGCAAATCCAGCCATCATCGCGATATAACCTATTGCTAAGCCAGCAGCGGTTTTACGTTGCCAAGGTAAATAGCATACCGCCAACGCTGGTATAATTAACGAGGCAAACTCTAAGTACACCCCTAAGTTAATCACGAGCGGTGGGATGGCAACAGCGAATAGAAAATAAAACGCCTTACCTTGTAACCAACAGGAGCGATAACGCACAACGATTAATATCGCGAGAGCAATAACCAATACGGGAATCACGTCTTGCCATTGAGACCACAATAAGCGACCGTTTAGTAAACTCTCTATGCTTTCTTTACCATGCGGCTGCTGAGCAATCAATAACATTGCTGCGCAAGCAGCCAACACATAAAAGAGTCCAATGAAGGCTTCCAAATGGGTTTTGATTCGCCCCTCAAAAAAACACAACAACCCCGCCATACTAAAGGTGACTAAGCTGGCAGCCAACATTTTCCACCATAAGGAACTGCTGTATTGCGGCCACCATAACTCCATCGCTAACATACCGACCGCCGCCATTTGCGCCATCGCTAGGTCAATAAATATCACCCCTCGCTCTAGCACCTGCCTACCCAAAATCCAGTTGATCCATAAAGAGATAAAACCAATCAACAATGGGGCTAACATCCATCCGTAAGCACTCATTATTGCTCCTTAACTAGACTCAATAAGCGCTCAATAGAATCATCGACCAGTGCAACTAATGATGAGGTATTCGGCTGTCCACCAACACTTTGCGCCAGTTCCACCACCGGCACATTGGTACGCGATGCTAACCAATAAGCCGCATCTTTAGGCTGGTGAGAGGCATAAACAATACCGGATAAACTCGACCAATCTTGCTGTGCTAAGCGATTTAAATGACCAGCCGTTGGCGGAATACCAGGTTTTGGTTCTAAATCCGCGACTTGTTCCATGCTCAGCCAATCAAATAAATAGGCGAATGTGCTGTGATACCCCGCCACTTCCATCCCATGTAGAGGGACAGCTCGCGCTTGCCACTCTTGCATTTTTTTATGCCATTGCCAGCGAAAGCGCGCGCCATTGGCTTTAAACTTCGGGGCATCTTCGGGGGCTAGCAATGCCAGACGATCACTCAATGCGCGTGACACAGCAATCATATCACCAATCGCAAACTGAACGTGGGGGTTTCCATGGGCATGAACATCGCCCATGGAGCGATCAACGTGATCATGCTCATCCAATAAACGCACATAATCACTGACCCAAAACAAACCAGGCTGGCCATTTTGTACTTGACGATTACGGCTCTGCCTCTGCAGCTCAGGCAGCCAACCAATTTCCAGTTCAGCGCCGGAGCAAACCACCAAATCGGCATTGCGCATGCGCGCAATCAGTGAAGGGCGAGCTTGTACATAATGAGGATCTTGCAATGCCGTAGTGGCTGAAAAAACTTGTGCCTGCGGCGCATGAGCATGGACTAAGTCAGCCCAATCGGGCTGACAAACAAACACATTTAAGCTGGCCATCGCTGGCATACTGACACAAGCGAATAGACTCAATAATTTAAAACGCATGAGCATGGTGCGCTCCAAAAGACATGACATACTGTAAGCTAAAGAGGGTTTGATCGCCCTGAGTATGATTTTCATGGGTAATTTGTCCACGTACCCGACCAAAATGAGACGCGTGCCAATCTAATGCCAGATCCCACTCTTTCAAATCATCACGACTGAATTCACCATGGAAATGATCATCATGCGCATGGACATCGCCATTCACGGTGCGCATTTCTCCATAACGTGTACTCACTGTCCAAGTCGGATTAAATTGATAAGCCACCTCCGCGTACCAACCATTGGCACTTTGTTTGGCGCCCGGAGCCGTCGCCATTTGTGTATCAAAGCGATTGTCCAAATACCAAAACTCTGTTGTCGCTCTAACGTTACGTTGACGATAATTACCTTCCGGAGCCCATTTCCACGTGAAATCGGTACCGTATAAATTACGACCCGTTAATGATGGCCCATGAGAATGACCCGCATGATCGTGGTCATGATCATGGTCGTGGCTGTGATCATGTGCGCCTGAAAACTGACGGCCATTACCGTTGTACAGCGAACTTATTCCCCAACGCCAGCTGTGCTCAACACCAAGATCAGCACCCACTTGAAGATTGGCCGTGTACACACCGATAGTCGCGGGTTTATCATAACCAGCATCTAATGGCTTACCAGCGAGAGCTTCAATACTGGCTTGCAGATAAAAATCGGTTGGTAGTAACCATGTCATTTGCACACCATCATCAAAATAATGGCCGCCGAGTAAGGCGCGATATACTGCCGGACGTTCAACAAACGCATCTTCATGCATGTGTTTACTATTTAAATAACCAATATTGGATAATAGGCGTCCCGCTTTAAGCTTTAAGCCAAGCGGTAAACCCATGGTTTCTATCCACGCTTCTTCTAGCTCTAACTCGGTATTAGAACCATGGCTATCTAATACCGCCACCAACTGACCTTTAAAGTTATGGTCGATGTTACTGCTTAGCATCAGTTCAGAATGACCAAGCCCAAATCCCTTGTCACGACTTCCCCAATGGCGATTTTCGCTCTGATAAGCACCATCCAAAACAACACCAATATCAACCTGTGGGGATGCTAAGCTGTGTCCGCTCAAGCCCATTACACCAAACCCAAGCATCGCTATGACTGATTTATTCACCGAGTTTCTCCTATAAATATACACAATGATTATTGATTACCTATTGATGGCAACGAATGTTATGTTATAACATATCAACAATCAACTACTACTACGGTACTTAAGGAAAAATCCATGTTATCTCTATCTCATCGTCAAGCCCCTCGGCTGGCGGCACTGTCACTCAGCGTATTATTGCTATTAGGTTGTCAAGAAGGTGAAAATAACACTACCAATAACGAAGACTCCGATCATCACCACTCGATTATTACTTCTCGGCTGCTGATTTCAGAACACAATAGCCAAACACTACACCTGTTTGATAGCCAAGCTTGGCGTCAGCGCACCCAATTTACTTTGCAACAAACACCCTCAGGGCTGAAAACCAGTCCAAAGGGGCGATACGCTCTAGCTCTGCAACGAAATTTTGATCAAGTCGAAGTGATTGATAGTGGTATTGTCGCCGAACAACATGGCGATCATTATCATTTGCACAATCATAGTCCGAGATTATTGTCTGATCGCTATCAGGGAGTAAAGCCAACCCACTATGACGCCACACAAGATCAAGTCGCACTGTTTTTTGATGGTGATAGCGTAAATAGCGCAAACGCGCAGTTTCGCGTGTTAGATGAGCAATCGATAGGTCAAGTCTCTACTGTCGCCTCTCACTCCTTTGATCATGCTCAACATGGTACTGCTCAATTGCTGGGTGATTTCGCTTTTACTGGGATTAAAGATCAAAGCACCACTAGCTTGCCGGATAAGGTGATTGCTTTGCAAAGGCACAATGATCATTTTCATCAACTTCATAGTTTCCCCGCTCAAGACTGCCCCGCTTTACATGGCAGCGCGCAAACGACAAATTCCGTAGCGTTTGCGTGTTTAGAGCACGTTCTTGTCATCAATATACAGGGGGAAACAATAACGTCACAAACCATCAGTAACCCAACGTTTGACAACGGTACTCGCTTTGGTACGTTATTCGGCTATCCAGCTAGTAATGCGCTGCTTGCGGTGGCGAATAACCAGCAATTCTTTAGTTTGAAAAATGGTCATTTTCAGGAAATCAACTGGAAAACTGAGCAAACACAACGCACCCTCGCCTATTTAACCACTGAGGATTACTTATTCATCATTACGCCACAAGCACGGTTGATCGCTTATCATGCAGCGGATGATTTTGCTCAGCAATTCAGTTTATCGCTCTGGGACAATGCACCAACATTAGCAGAAGGCCAACGGATCCAAATGGCCTTCGATCCAAGAAATCAACAGTTATTCATCACCAATCCGGCAGATCAAACGGTGCTGCAACTCAGCGTGACTGAGTCACGGATTGTACAGCGTCACCAATTAGGCTTTATCCCTCAGTTTATTACTTGGTTAGGCACCACTGAGCACGAGCATCATCACTAAACCTCTCTTTGCAGCCCATCGTTTCGCTGGGCTGCAATACAGTCATTCGCCCCACTAATTGTTTAATATTTAATCTCATTCGGCATTTTAATGTGATTAGTGTCATATTTTTTTGGCTTAATCGTTCACTTGATGCTAGAATCCGCGCCAATTAAGTAGTCAGAAAATTCTTACACACTGGCTATTGCTAGGGATAACTTACCCACAGTACTTGAAGTGGCTCGCTATATAGCAAGTAAATGTATGCTTGATACACAAAGAGAGGCTTTGTGATGAAAAGAATGCAATACCGCTATCTTCCAGCAGCAAGGGTATATCATCATACGGATGTGACCGATTAGTTTTTACCGCGAGGTCACCCACTACCATGTCGTTTTTAAAAAATTTAGCCATTCGCAAAAAAATTGCGCTGGCGTTTAGTATTATTGCTGCCGTCAATATTATCTTTGGTGCATACCTTTACCGCTCTCTTAACTCTATTCAACACGATGTACTTAACCTGACCGACGATACCTTACCATCCATGATGATGGTCAATACCATTAAGTACAATATGTCCTCGGTACGTCGAGCGCAAATTGGTCTACTTTCTTCAACGGATAGCCACGAAATCGCCGAAGATATCCGCTGGATGGATGATCACTATCGCACTATTGATGCCGATTTAGCTCGTTATGAAAGCAGCATTTGGACCGATTATGAGCGCTCAATTTTTATGCCTGTCAAAAATTTATGGCAAGAGTATTTACGTGCTTTAAGTTCTTTTAATAACGATATTTTAAATAATAACATTACTGAAGCTCAGCGTGATTTACAAAATGCTTTACCAACGTTTGAGCGTCTAGAACTGGCGGTGGATGAGTTACTAAAACTTAACCTTTCCTATGTCGATAATAACCGTACTGAATTAACAGATTTAATTGGTACTATTAGTCAATTTTCTATTTCCAGTATTGTTGCCCTACTTGGCTTTATGGTCTTTATGACTTGGTTACTGGCGAATTTAATCTGTCGTCCTTTACAACAAGTAGTTACTCAAGCCAACGCGATTGCTGATGGTAACTTAGGCCATCAAATGGATCGCCAACAAATTGGTCAAGATGAGCTGGGCGAACTGGCTGATGCTTGCACCACCATGCAAAATAATTTACGTGTGATGGTCGAAGAAATCGTTGCCGGCGCAACACAATTAACTCAAGCGGTTGATGAAGTCAGCGCGGTATCGGAGCAAACTTCACAAGGTATGCGCGAGCAGCAAGAAGAAGTGATGCAAATTGCTACTGCAATGACAGAAATGAAATCCACAGTCGCAGAAGTCGCACGTAATACCGAAGTGGCTTCAGATTCTGCCCGTGACAGTAATCAACAAGCCATCACTGGCGCACAACAAATGAATGCAGTCGCTAACTCTATTATCCAAGTGACACAAGAGATTTCTCAAGCAGAGCAACGCGTGCTAGAGCTAGAAGATCAAGCGCAACAAATTAATATGGTCGTCGATGTGATCAGCAATATTGCTGACCAAACCAATTTGCTTGCTCTCAATGCCGCAATTGAAGCCGCGCGAGCTGGTGAACAAGGTCGTGGCTTTGCCGTAGTTGCCGATGAAGTGCGAGCCCTTGCAGGGAAAACTCAGCAATCAACGGGTGACATTGTGGCTATTATCCAGAACTTACAAAGTTGCGCAGCAAAAGCACGTCAAGCAACAGCACAAAGCAGCGAGTTAATGGGCCAATGTGTCAATCAAAGTCATCAGACTCAAGAAGCCATTGAACAAATCAGCACCCAAAGTGCGCAAATTGCTGATATGACGATTCAAATTGCGAGCGCTTGTGGTGAGCAAGATTCCGTCAGTGAAGAACTGAGCCGCAACATTGAACGGATTAATGAGTCAGCGAAACAAGTCGCGCAAGGTTCATCGAGTGCTGCTCAAGCCTGCGTTGAACTCAGTCAACTCGCCGCTCAATTACAAAGCACGGTCAATCGCTTTCGGGTATAAAGCGATGCAGGTTAACCGAGGAAAGTCCTTGGGTATTGAATAAAGAAAATGGCGAGCTTTTATGCTCGCCATTTTTTTATCTATTTCTCATGATGATTTAACTGATATCACCATCATTAAGGCGCCATGTCAACTTCAACTGGCAGATAATGCTTGGACTCTAAATGTAGCCATTCAGGGAGTACGGTACCGATGGAAATGGATGACCACGTGCCAGAAATAATCCCGATAAACATGGCAATAGCAAAGCCTTGTAATGGCTCGCCGCCCATTAACCAAAGAGCAGACACTGTCATTAATGAGGTACCTGAAGTCACCATCGTCCGAGAAAAGGTTGCGATCACCGCTTGATCATTGATCTCTGCCAGCGGTGCTTTGGGTTTAGCAACCAGCAATTCACGAATACGATCGGAAATAATGATCGAGTCATTCAGTGAGTATCCTAAGATTGCTAAGGTGGCGGCAAAAACAGTTAAATTAAACTCCATTTGCGTCACCGCAAAAAAGCCGAGCACTAAGATCACATCATGCAATAGCGCCAGTAAGGCACCACTCGCCAACCGCCACTCAAAACGAAACGAAAGGTAGCCTAATATACATAAGATACAAATCAATAATGCTAAGCCACCTTGATCGATCAATTCTTCACCAACTTGTGAGCCGACCATGCTATTACTCACCACTTCAATCTGAGATGAAATGGTGTTCAGTAACGTCTCTATTTCTGGAGCACTTTGCTGCTCTTCTACTAACGGGTAACGAATGACCCAGCGCCCTTCCTCACCAGACTGAATCACACTGGTAGAATCGCCCATCTCCGGCTTGAGAGTATTTAAGACTTGATCATGGGTTAATGATTTATCCACTCTGACTTCGGTTACCATTCCGCCAGTGAAATCCAGTCCCATATTAAGACCACGAATCGCAAAAGCCGCTAATGCCAACAGGGTTAAAGCAATCGAAACGATATTGGTAATGTGTCGAATACGTCGAATATGTTGTTTTAGATAAGTCACCATCGTTATATCCTCACATCTCGGCGACTATCACGTCCCCAAATCAAATTAATTAATGCCCGTGATGCAAATACACCGGTAAACATACTGGTGATCAAGCCTAATCCCAGCGTTAATGCAAAACCTTGAATCGGTCCATTACCAATCGAATACAAAACAATCGCAGTAATCATCGTAGTCACATTGGCATCCAAAATGGTGCTAAACGCACTGCTAAAACCTTTATCAATCGCTTGAGCAAAACTACGCCCTTCATTTAACTTATCGCGAATTCGCTCAAAGATAAGCACGTTGGTATCCACCGCCATACCGACCGTCAACACCAAACCAGCAATCCCCGGTAAGGTTAATACCGCTCCCGGCAATAACGCAATTAAACCAAACAAACACACCATGTTGATCAACAAAGCAGCGTTCGCTACCCAACCTAAACGGCGATACCATAACGCCATAAAGGTTAACGTTAATGCCATCCCTAACGCCAAGGCCGCAAAACCATTTTCAATATTTTCAGCACCGAGCGATGCACCGATGGTTCTTTCTTCGACGATAGTCACTGGAGCAGTGAGTGATCCGGCTCTTAACAACAATGCCAGTTGTTGAGCATCTTGATTCGAACCTGCGCCGGTAATTCTAAACTGGCTCCCCAATTGCGATTGAATCGTCGCCACACTGATCACGCGTTCGCTGCGTTCCGTCTCTCCATTAGCATTGGTTTTGTACTCTCGATACACGGTCGCCATGGGTTTGCCAATGTGCTTGGCCGAGAAGTCACTCATTACTTTGCCACCTGCGTGGTCAAGCGAGATATTGACTTCAGAAAGGCCCATTTTGTCCATACCCGCGCGAGCATTAACAATATGATCACCCGTTAAAACTGGACGTTTATGCAAGATCACTAACTGACCATTATTGTCTTTCAGTTGTAAATCATCACGACCAGCTATACCGCTGGTATTGACTTCATAAAACGCTAAGCTTGCCGTTGCACCAATGACGTTTTTCGCTTGCGCAGGGTCTTGCACCCCAGGTAGCTCAATACGAATACTATGTTCACCCTGACGCTGAACTAAAGCTTCGGTAATGCCAAGTTCTTCAATACGATCTCGCATGATTTTCAAGTTTTGCTGGATGGTCGCTGATTGAAAATCCAACTTATTTTGCTTACTGGGTTGCACTGTCAGTTGATCAGAAGACGACTTCACCTCCCAGCCTTGATAATTTTCTTTGACAAACTGACTGATTTTATTGAGTGAAACTCGTGAGTTGACGGTGACTAAAAAGCCATCATTACCTTCATGCTCAATTCTCACACCGCGAATGTGTTGATTAACGAGCATCTCTTTTATTTCATCAGTAATGCCATCTCGTTGCTCTTGAAACGCCTTATCGACATCGACATTAAGCAAAAACTGTACGCCACCGCGTAAATCCAAACCGAACTTAATTGGAGTAAATCCCATTTGTGTGAACCAAGGTGGAGCGACTGAAACGTAAGAAAAAGTTAAACTTTCTCCTTCTTGCACGAGATTATCTAAAAGTTTACGCGCTTGAGTTTGCTCTGTTTCGGTTTTAAAAACCAACGTGGTGTGGTTATTTTCCTGACGGATTTCTTGTGCATTAATTCCCTGCTTTTGCAGCAGTTGATTAACGGTTACCACATTATTTAAAGGGCTGTCTTTTTGATTAGACTCAATTTGAATTGATGGTTGTTCACCATACCAAGTAGGAATAGCACTTAAACCAAGTAAGACAACGGTTATAACCAATACCACGTATTTCCATGTCGCATAGCGATTCATAATACGCGCTGGCGTTTTAGCGGTTTTTCTCTGCATAACTCTCTCCTCGGGCATGGCCGAGTTAAAAAACTAAAATTGTGACATTGTCACGTAAAAGTGAGATTAAGCAGAAAGGAAATGGCTATTTAACGCCACATACATGGCGTTGGTCTCTTTCCAACCGGAAAGACGATGTGAGGCATGAAAATGCTGATAGGGAATGGAAATCCAAGTTTGAGCGGCATAGCTGTCTACATCGATAGAACGAGGCAGGCTGTCATTTCCTTCAAGATGAGGAAAATCAAAACCATTATCGAGAGGTAAGTTGATCTCGGTGAGCTGCAAGCGAGGCGGATTAAGAATCGCTTGAACCATATTTTTCGCCAACGTGTCGCTGGTTGGCACCGAGTCGACATCGATCGGACTCTCTTGAGAATCAAACTCAAATGGATTTTGTACGCTATGTGAAGCTGCATCCCAAACAGAATGGTTGAGAGTAATACTTGAGGTAGGGTAATTTTCCGAGCACGCCAATGCCTGCGAAGGTAATAACAACGCAAGAAAAGCTAGCCAGAAAAAATACGTTATACGTTCAAGCATGATCAATTCATTCTTAATAAGACAGCTCAGTGTAGAACTGAGCGAAGTGTGACTCAAGTAAAATTTTTGTCAAAGATAACTAATGCGTTTATCGCTAATCGTAAGCCATGCCTAATATCTTAATCATTATTGATAAAAAATCGCCCCAGTTTGTGCATTAAGATAAATTTTATTCGCTTGGTTTAAACCACCACAATAGACAAAATAAACGTCCTCAGACTGATAACGAACGGAGCGAACCCAACCTCCTAACTCTTTAAAATCACCCGGAACACAGGTTTTATCAGTCAGTAGCTGATCCGTGGTTTGAATAAATAGGGTTTTAAATACCTCTAAATCATCTGAATTCATAATATAACTCAGTACGGTTTCACGCCGCTCCTCTGGGGTGATCACGGGCGGTTCGACCACCAATCCATCCAACGGAATCCATTCCGCCACTTCAGGGCCCCCTTCTTCATAGACGTAAAAAGGCGTTAATCTTCCCCAGCCCTCTTGTTTTTCATACAAAAATACCGGTTCACCACGATAAAGTAACCGATGGACAAATCCATCTCTATCAGGTTGCTCGCGCACACCAAGCGTAGGTTCATTGACGTAATAGTCCATGATCTCTGGCATAACAAAAGCAGGATCACTTGGCTCATGATCTTCAGATATTGGTATTTCAGGCGTCAAACGTTGATTTAAAGCCTCTAATCGTTCTTGCTCTGGCTTGTAATAAAATAGGTAATAGCCAGCACCCGCACACGCTAAACCAAAAATGAGAAGCAGCAGCATAAGTACTTTCTTCATAATCGTTAACTCCTCATTCTCTCTTTTACTAAAGGTTTTCTTGTTAGCCAATACTCAGTTTACATTGTAAATTTTCATTTTTCCTGATTACCGCATATGCACCAATGTTGAGCGAGCGCACGAACTCAACATATTGGAAGTAATCTCTCGCTTTAAAGGTCTATAATCATGGCTTAATAATCATTATAAGTTAATCATGTCATCGTCACAGGCTAAATATCTCACTCAATTTTTGATTGTATTGTGCACACTCGGGTGTGTACCTTTTCTCTATTTCGCTCACGAGCTTGCAAAGCTCGATCATCACACTGCACAACTCCCTAACGCAGAATCAACCATCGCGGTCGATACCTCGCAATTTACGGTTTTAAATCATCATGGCGACGCCGTTCTTCATTTATCATCGGCATCCACACACGACGCCAATGATCCTATTGCCGATTTACCGCAACAATCGCCAGCCCTCTGGCAATCGATTCAACAGCAAGCTCAGGGCTTATTGCTTTATCAAGGCCGTCACTATCATTTTATGCAACTATCACTGCCAGAGACGGAGATAACAGAGACAAGCTTATTGATTTTTAACAGCCATGATCCACAAACCGTCGAGCAACAACGCACCGCGAAACGTCACGATCTACTCGTGCAAGCCATCAGCGTCTTCTTGCTGCTTAGTCTGGTGGCTGGAAGCGGTGTGGTTTGGAATATCACTCACCAGAAAAATAGCCTTGAAAGTAAATTAGCTTTAGCGGCGATGAACGGTATGTCTGCGATTGTGATTACTGACAGACAAAACCGGATCATTAAAGTCAATCAAGAGTTTACCCGTTTAAGTGGCTACCGTTTAGAAGAAGTGCAAGGCAAGCAGCCGTCGATATTTGCTTCAGGCAAACACAATCAACAATTTTATGTTGATATGTGGAAATCGCTACAAGAAGACGGCTTTTGGGAAGGTGAAGTGATCAATAAGCGCAAAGATGGTTCACAGCTAACAGAAATCCTCCGAATTCAAACCATTTTGGATGATCAAGAGGTCATTCAATACTACGTTGCTTCATTTGTCGATATCACTCAACACAAAGCGTTAGAAAATAAACTGCGTGAACAAAGTGAGAAAGATGCTTTAACGGGGATTTGGAATCGTCGTAAATTTGACCAACAAATTCGCCTTGAATGTCATCGTGTTAAACGTTATCCAGAGCACGAGCACTCTTGTCTCGCCATTTTAGATATTGATCACTTTAAACGAATTAATGATCAGTTTGGCCATAGTCATGGCGATTATGTTATTCAATCTGTCGCTGAAACGCTACGTGATGGTCTGCGTGAATCGGATTTTTTAGCACGTATTGGTGGCGAGGAATTTGCGATAATTTTACCCCATACCCCTATCGAGGAAGCGCAAGCGGTGATTGAGCGATTACGGATCAAAGTGTATCAACTTCACGCCCAAAATGTTTCGATTAGCGCTGGGATCAGTGACATCATGGGGTCGGAGCAAGAGACTTATCAACGAGCAGATAAAGCCCTGTATGAATCGAAAGCCACGGGGCGCAATCAAGTTTCCATATTACTCAGTCAAGAAATGGCAAACTAAGTATATGATCACTCAGCCTCTCACCCATTTAGTGCACATGCACGATACTGGTGCAAAAACAAGCAGCATGAACCGACTTCTTGTCGTGCTGGGGCGTTAATAATGACGTTTTT
Source organism: Vibrio sp. V31_P5A7T61 (assembly GCF_009904895.1). Taxonomy (NCBI): domain Bacteria; kingdom Pseudomonadati; phylum Pseudomonadota; class Gammaproteobacteria; order Vibrionales; family Vibrionaceae; genus Vibrio; species Vibrio sp. V31_P5A7T61. The sequence continues at coordinate 109,491 of NZ_WXWI01000012.1, read as the reverse complement.
TACTCTGTGAACCGGCTCGAAAGCCATACGACGAGGACGGAAATCAACCAATTAGTGACTGTTTGTCTACGAGCCATTTGCATGATCGTTGCACAACTATAGCCTAGCCTGAATAGAGCCAACGATAGTGAATGCATAGTAACGTTACTTGATGTGAACAAGAATGCCGTCACGTCAAGCGGCCAAGAGAATATGACTAGCGTTTCACTATTTTGGCCCAATATTTGTACTATTCTGTATACAATCGTCGATTGCACAATAATAGGGAGACAAAAGATGCAAGATACCTTAACCGTCGTTTTAGCTGGAGGAATGGGTTCACGCTTATCTCCCCTGACCGATGACAGAGCAAAACCCGCCGTTCCGTTTGGAGGTAAATATCGCATTATTGATTTTACTCTCACCAATTGCTTACATTCGGGTCTACGGCGTATTTTGGTACTCACGCAATATAAATCCCACTCCTTACAAAAACATTTACGCGATGGTTGGTCGATTTTCAATCCAGAATTGGGGGAATTTATTACCGTCGTCCCTCCTCAGATGCGTAAAGGTGGCAAATGGTACGAAGGCACGGCCGATGCACTGTTCCATAATATGTGGTTGTTATCGCGCAGTGATGCAAAGTATGTTGTCGTGCTCTCTGGTGATCATATTTATCGTATGGACTACGCCGCGATGCTGGAAGAACATATTGAAAATCAAGCAGAATTGACGATTGCCTGCATGGAAGTCTCTCGCCAAGATGCCTCCGCATTTGGTGTTATGGCGATTGATGAAGCGCAACGAATTTGTTCTTTTGTAGAAAAACCAAACGACCCACCTACTCTGCCCAATAATCCCGATCGCAGTTTGGCATCAATGGGCATCTATATTTTTACTATGGAAACACTAAGACAAGCACTGTTTGAAGACGCAGAGCTTGAGCACTCAAGCCACGATTTTGGTAAAGATATTATCCCCAAACTGATTCCCTCGGGTCGCGTGTTTGCTTATCAATTTGCCAATGAAAAAGGGCGAGTTGCCAAAGACTGTTACTGGCGGGATGTCGGTACCATTGATTCGTTTTATGAAGCCAATATGGATCTGCTTGAGCCTGTCCCGCCAATGAATCTTTATCAGAAAAACTGGGCGATCCGCACTTATGAGCCTCAACTGCCTCCTGCGCGTACCGTCTCGTCAGCCACGGGTAATGAAGGCATTTTTATTAACTCGATCATTGCCAATGGCGTCATCAATTCCGGCGGTTCGGTACAACACTCTATTGTCTCATCCAGCGTCAGAATCAATGATGGGGCAACGATTGTCGATAGTATTCTCTTTGATGATGTGGAAGTCGGCGAAGGCTGCCAGTTAGTCGGATGTATTATCGATAAACACGTCAAAATTCCGCCTTATACCAAAATTGGTGTCGATCGCGCGGCTGATTTACAACGCTTTACGTTATCGGAAAAAGGCATCGTTGTCGTGCCGGAAAGTTACCAGTTTTAAAGCCTCGACTGTGAATCGTTAAGCATAGAAAAGACCGCCATGTATCGGCGGTCTTGTTACCGTTAAGGAGTCATGCTAATCCTTATGGGCAAGCCACTTCATCCCAAAACCAATTAGTTTGAGTCGGTGATTCCCAAGGTCCTGGGTTATTTTTAGCAATAAAACACTTTCCGTTATACGTCACTGTCGTGCCATTAGCGACTTGGCTAACACCGGGTTGCCATTGCACAACGTCTCCAGGGGTGCCACCACCATTGCCCGGATCTTCACCATTACCACCGCCATTACCATCAGAAAGGTCGGCCAACGGTAAGTCTGGTTGCTCAGCTTTAAAAGCGTACTCTCTGCCATTAATGTTAACGCTGTAGTTCGCTGGCCCAGAAATCGGTAAGTAATACACCATATCCAGTTCATAGCTCTCTCCCGCCGGTAATACTTTCCATGCTGGTAATGAGAAGGCGACACGATGCATCGTCCCATCGAACCCTCCAATATTATTACTTCGCGTATGGCCTGAAGCAATAACGGCTAAGCCAGCACCAGATTGATCTTTCGCGTTATCCGGTGTAGAAACAGGGATATCAAACTGGAACTGCGTTCCTCCAGGAAGGTCAACCCCAGTATGGTTAGTAAAGGTCAAACGAGGGTTAATCGGATAGTTTTGATCGCCGACTTTGAAGCCATCGATGGTGACTCGAATATCCACCACTTGGTCAGGGATTGCGCCAGTTGCCAATCGATTACCATAAGGGGAAGCGGATTTGAACTTTTCATACATGGCTTTGGTCATGGTATTACCCATGTGGTACTCACCATTACCGCTAGCACAAGCTTGCTCTGTCCAATCAATTTGTCCACGCTGACCATTGGCATCGAGTACGTAGCAGTTATAGTCTCCGGCTAATTCCCAGAACATAATACCGCCGATTTCTTTATCAATAACGTAGTCCGCTTTAATATCAATCGATTGTTTATCTTCGGTAGAAAGGAAGACTCGTTTTTCCGCGTTCCATAACCAAGGGGCAATCGCAACACTATCAAAATGACGCTGGTATTGGCCTACCCACGGTGTACTTTCAGGATGCAATCCATAAGCGGCCAAATAGGATCCCCAAATGCCTTTTTCGAGGTTTTTGGCATGCCACATTGGGTTAGAACCTGCGCCCATTTCATTACCATTGGCATCCAAATCATGCCACATGTTATCCAAGCCGAGAGCGCCGTAGCCACAGTTATTCTTTTCTCCTTCTCCAGTACCCGCTGGACACTCATTTTGATTCGGTAAAGGTGCTCGTCCCCAAAGGCCATTTTCACCTCCCGTCACCCCTTGCCATCCTCGCGTATAGTAAGGCACACCAATATTAATCCGTCCCGCTGGCATTGAGCCACGGAAATAATGGAAAGCCCAATCGGTGTTCAGATAGCCGATGCCACCATATTGTGCTGTCGTATAAACGCCCCATTGAGCAAGTTCAGAGTCTTTACCCGTGTCGTAAAGAGCCGCATTATGTCCAACATGATCATTCCAAGCACCATGTAAGTCATAAGTCATGATGTTGACATAATCGAGATACTTCGCCACTTCCATGGTTTCCATACCACGTAGTAAGTAGGCAGATGAAGGGGCGGCGATAGTCAACATATAGTGAATACCATCTTGCTCACTAGCGATATCTAATCGCTCACGCAGCACCCGCATTAATTCATGGTAAGAGCGCATGAGATAAGGACGACGTGATTCAGCGAAGGCTTTATCATCGGGATTACCGGCACCAGACATCGAGGTTGGGTATTCATAATCAATGTCTAAACCATCAAAACGGTATTGACGCATCATCTCTATTGCGGAATCAACAAAAGTAGAAATCGCCTGATGATTAATAGAACCATCAGCATTGGTCGTCATAGTGTAGAAACCACCATCGGCGATTCGCTCACCATTATCGGCAAAATGACCACCCGTTTCCGCCCATCCGCCAATCGAGATCAAGGTTTTGACATCATAACGTTCTTTATAGGTTGCTAACGCGCCAAAGTGACCTTTAAAGCCCAGTGTCGGATCAATATCAACCCCATCCCATTCTTTTCCAACCGCAGGGTTGTTGGGGTCATCAACATTACCGATGTTGACCTTGCCATCAGAGCCAATACCGACAAACGCGTAATTAATGTGGGTCAGGTTTTGCCACGGAATATCTTTCACTAAATAGGAGGTTTGAGGATCATCCCCCGCTCGCCAACTGGTGAAATAACCAATCACACGTCTTGGTTGACCACCTGCCATGATTTCACGTCCTTGCTCGTCGTAGACAGTACAATAAGGAACATTAACGCCTTCAGTTTGATACAAACCATCAGGACGACACGTATTGGCAATAGGCGCATGGGCGACGGTTAATGTTAATATCGAAGAGCTGGATAGCGCACCTTTATCATCCGTCACTTTAGCTTGGATGGCTAAATTTCCAGAACGGATGACTTCGTAATCAAAAATATATGGCGCTTGTGATACCGTTGCAACGCGTTGGCCGGAGATAAAAAATTCTACCTTAGCCACTTGACCATCGCTATCGTCGGCGTCCGCAGAAACTCTTACCGTATCACCCAACTCAGCCGTGTTAGTTGACAGCGTTATTTCAACCGTTGGCGGCTGATTATCATCGCCACCCGTATCACTATCTTCACCTGCGTTGCCAGTATTACAGCTACCAAGTAATTGCCACGGCGCATAATCACCGGAGAATTGGGCTGGGTTATTATTTTGTGTCCAATATTTCGCTTGATAGGCCACATGATCATGTTGAACTTGAGCACCACTAGTGTATACCGCACCAGACTGCCAATCTTCCAATCCATCACAGTTCACGGCGGCATAGCTGTTTAACGCCAGTAAACAGGAGACAGAAAGTGTGCTGAGTGTAAATACCCCTTTGGGTACTTTTACTTGCTTTAAGTGCATGTCTTTTTCCTTAAGTTATTGTTTCCAAATATTAAAGCAGACAGTCCTTACTCTGCATGCTTTAAATCTTTCGTGAAATAACTGTAGAACAGCCCACTTATTTAGCACCTAATAAAGTGTCAAAGTTAAGAATCACTCGCAAATGACCGCTTAAAGCCAGCAAGGTTTACATACTTATTTTGCATCAAGAGCTAACTTATTGAAGAAAGGCTATCTTTCAAGGTTGGTGCATGATAGGCAATGACGACGATTCAATACTGCGTAGCAAATCGATAAACAATAAGCTCACAATGGCGATGATTAAACTTTCGCTAGAGCACCTCGAGGAGTGTGATTAAAATGGCGTTTATACTCTCGGCTAAATTGTGAAGGACTGCTATAGCCAACCAGCCGCGCAGCATCATTAACCCGCTTACCCTCGATTTGAATTAACTCTTTGGCTTTATTTAAACGGACTTTTTTAAGATACTGCAAGGGTGATTCCATGGTGACGCCACGAAAGGCTTGATGAAAAGCCGAGACACTCATGTTCGCTTCTTCGGCTAACGTATTAACTGTTAAAGATGTGGCATAATCACGATGCACTTTACTCAGCGCTTTCGCTATTCGGGCATAGTGTCCTTCGTGATGAGCCAGTTCAAACAGCACGTGTCCCTCTGAGCTGGTCAGAGCTCGAAAAGCCATCTCTTCAAGCAAAGATCCGCCTAATAACTCAGCCTCTAATCCATCAATTAAAGCATTCATCAGCCTTTTACAGCTATTAAGCATGGTATGATTCATCTGTACCGATTTCAGGCCACAAGGATTATTCGCATCAACTGGCGGTTTAAAACCGTTTTCCTCTAAGGCGGCAACCTGCTTGAGCAATAGTGAATGATCAATATCAATGGTTAACCCTAATAATGGTTGATTCTGTTTAGCTACCGCTTCACATTCAAGTGGCATCGGCACACCAACCACCAGATAATCATTCGGTCCGTAATCAACGGCGTTAGCGCCTAAATGAATGCGTTTCTGCCCTTGACCCAAAATCACAATCCCAGACTGATAGATAAACGGCTGACGCGAGTTACCTTGACTGCTGCGATAAAACCACACTCCAGGGATCGCAGTATCAGTGCAGCCCTCAAGGTGATGTAGCGCATATTTATCAACATAGTTTTGCATCAATTGCGCCAGATCTGGCTTTTCTTCCGTTTGATTGACCATTCTGTTCACACCATTATTTATTGTAGAAATAGGCAATAAATTTACAGGAATCACTCTATTGCCACCACAATTATTCTACTATTATGCATCTTGCAATGTATCAACCCAACTCTTGACTCCGCCAAAAACGAAGCCCATAGCAGCGAATACTGCGTCTTTAATAAAGGCCAAACGGTGGTCATATTCCTAATAAGAGGTACGAGTAATGCAATTTACCTATGTCAATCCGACTCAGATTTATTTCGGTCAGCAGCAGATCGCGGCAATTACCCAAGCGATTCCACGTCAGCATAAGGTTCTGGTCATCTACGGTGGTGGCTCAATTAAACACAATGGCGTTTATCAGCAAGTGGTCGATGCCCTACAAGAACATACTTGGCTGGAATTTTCCGGTGTCGAGCCAAACCCAACCAAAGAAACCCTTGATAAAGCCGTTGCTATCGTTAAACAGCAAGCGATTGATTTTATTCTTGCCGTTGGTGGGGGTTCAGTGATTGACGGTTCAAAATACGTCGCAGCCGCCGCTAAATACTCAGGCGATGGTTGGGATATCATGTTAGGTAAACATCATGTCACCGATGCAACACCAATTGGTGCGATTCTCACCTTGCCAGCCACTGGCTCTGAATCAAACTCTGGTGCGGTGATCACCAAAGCAGCAACTCAAGATAAACTCTCGTTCTTATCACCATACGTGCAACCTAAATTTGCCGTGATGGACCCCGACGTCATGAAAACACTACCGGAGCGTCAACTCGTCAATGGTTTAGTCGATGCTTGGGTACATATTTGCGAACAGTATCTCACCTATCCAACCCAAGCGATGGTCCAAGATGGCTACGCTGAAGCCCTATTGAAAAATCTCTTGGTGTTGGGCAAAGATTTTGCGCAAAGAGATAACGACGCTTGGCGTGCGAATTTGATGTGGACGGCAAACCAAGCACTGAATGGATTAATTGGCAGTGGTGTTCCCCAAGATTGGGCAACACACATGATTGGCCATGAACTGACTGCATTATGGCAGGTTGATCATGCTCGCTCACTGGCCATTGTCCAACCAGCACTATTGCGCAACCAATTAGCGGCTAAGAAAGCGAAGTTGGAACAAATGGGGCAACGCGTATTTAACTTAGCGCCGAGTGAAGATTTAGCCTTACGGACTATTGATGCGATTGAAGCGTTTTATCATCAGTTGAATGTCGATACTCAATTCTCTGCGCCCGATATGACCGCAGAGCAAGCTGTCGATAAGGTGATTGAACAACTGGAAGCGCATGGAATGGTGGCTTTGGGTGAACATCAAGCGATCACTCTTGAGCAATCGCGCGATATTCTTACGCAAGCCTTTATTTAATCAATTTGAGCAGCACTGCGGTGCTGCTCTTTCCCACCTTATTTTTAAGCCTAAATAATAAGATTTTTAAATTTGTGACCGCCATCATTTTTTATTGACGGTAAATTGAATCTCTTCTACTATTTGCACAGCTTTTCATCTGAATAGTAGACCATCGTGACCATTCATCGCCTTAACATACTGATATTAGTATTGTTGATGAGCTTGTTTTTTGCTCAGGCGGCAGTGTACTCACAAAATCATCCGACACTTTCATTGAGTAACGCTCATCCTACTGTTGTTCAAGATGATACAAGCGCTGCAACTCAGACGTCGAGTAACGTCAACGACAATAAAGAAGCCGTGCAACCTCATCACGCTATCCCCCATTTAAACCATTACCGATTAAATAGCGAAGATGAATACGCCTCATTGGGGCTGATCCCTATCTACTACTTACTCGCTGAAATTGTCTTATTGCCTATTGCTATTCTATCGATTGGCTATCGCCCATTGTTCAACCACAATATTGATTGGTCTTATTATACACACCGTTCATCAACCTGTATTTATGGCTGTAACAATAACAACTTACAATACAAGTTTACCCATTCTCGTCATTACTAATTTAAGACTGGTTTAGTCTTTCATAAATACCATATTGCTAAAAACTGATCTTCTTTGATAGACGGTATGTATTTCTATACCTAAGCAACTAACTATCAGTAAGATAATGGTTTATCTTTCTAACCACTTAAATATTTTTAACTAATAACGAGTTATACACGATGAAACTTAAACATAAACTTATTCTTTCTTTATTAATACTCATTTTTATTATGAGTAGTTTTACTGCTTGGTCTGCACCTCATATACCTGTTATCAATAATATTATCTCAACTTATAACCCTACATGAGGAGTGTACAATGAAATTCATCCGTAATGAATGGGTATTATTTATAGGATTATTGACCGTCCTGTTTTTCAAAACGATCGGTAATGATATTTTATTAGGTTCTAGCACTAGCGTTTTGTATTGGTCTGCCGCTGGTTTTCTATTTATTATTGTTATGTCGTCTATCTTTGGTGTTGTAAAACACTCTGATGCATTAGCAATTAATCTTGGCGACCCGTTAGGCACTTTGATATTAACGTTATCGGTGATTTCCTTAGAAGTGATCATGATTTCATCGGTGATGCTTACTGGAGACTCGAATCCCGTATTAGCTAGAGACACCATGTTTGCTGTCATCATGTCGATACTAAACGGCTTAGTCGGTATAGCATTACTGATTGGGGGCCATAAATATCATATACAAAAATATAATATTCAAGGCATTAATTCTTATTTAGTGGCTATTGTTCCCTTAACTATTTTATGTTTAATACTACCCAATTTTACCAGTAAGAATGAGTTTGGTGAAATGTCCTTCATCCTTGCTTCGGCTTTGGTGGTTATCTCTATTATTCTTTATGGCATATTTTTGTATGTTCAAACAAAAAGCCATAGTTACTTCTTTATCGATGAAGATAACGATCATACCGATGAACATCATAGTATTCTAGGCAGCAATACTTATCACTTTTTATTATTATTTGGCTATTTGATTGTGGTTATTTTTCTTGCCAAGAGTATTGCTATACCTATTGATGCAAGTATTGGACACTTAGGAGCACCGGCTGCATTAGGTGGGCTAGTCGTGGCATTGTTAGTACTCGCTCCTGAAGGTGTGGGGGCGATCAAAGCTTCTTTGAATAATCAGTTACAAAGAGCCATGAATTTATTCTTTGGATCGATATTAGCAACGATATCACTTACCGTACCAGCGGTCATTGTTATCTCTAATATGATTGGGGAACCGATTATATTAGGTTTAGAGCCTGCACAAATGATTCTGTTGATCGCAAGTTTAATGGTCGCAAGTATTAGCTTCAGACATGGAAAAACAAATATCCTTAATGGAGTCACTCACTTATTTTTGTTCTTTATCTATATTGTACTGATTTTCGACTAACGCTTTCCTCCTCCATCATCGGCCTACGGCCGTATTGCTGGAGGAGTTGAGATCAAAACGGTTCACTTTCCTCTACCACCAGGCTGAATAAAACCGGTTAAAGAGTACACATAGTAAGCGTCAGTTCGAGTTTTTATCGTAAAGTCATTGAATAAGCGTATAGTTTTGGTTATTTAACTCTGACCCTCTACCGATTAGGAAAGAAGCATAATGAAAAAAACAACGCGGATCATGGCGGCGAAAAAGCACGTCGCTTTAGTCGCTCATGATAACTACAAAGGTGAGCTACTACGTTGGGTGGTTGAAAACCAGTCTAAGCTTGAAAAACATGAACTGTACGCAACGGGCACGACTGGGCATATGCTCAATAAAGAAACCGGATTAGCGATTACCAGCATGATTAGCGGGCCAATGGGCGGCGATCAGCAATTAGGCGCTAAAATTGCCGAGGGGAAAATTGATGCCTTGATTTTCTTTTGGGATCCGCTTAACTCTGTACCGCATGATCCAGACGTTAAAGCTTTATTGCGCATTGCGAGTGTGTGGAATATTCCTGTAGCCACTAACCGCGCCACAGCAAAATTTCTTTTTAATTCCATACTCATGGAGCAAGAAGTCGAGATTGAAATCCCTGATTATCAGGCCTATCTTGCTGATAGAACGTAATGCACTTCACTCCATATCGATAAGCGACGATGGATCTTTAAATACTTTCGTGTGATCGATGAATGATGGCCGTAAGAGAAGAGGCGTGTTATCACGCCTCAATACCGACTCAGACCATCGCCTGCTGCGATAAAATCACTCTGCAACCGGCCTCTTCCATCGCTTGCCAAGCGTTATCAATATCACCTTGTGATAGATTAACGCCTCGACAAGCATCTTTAATGACCCAAGTTTTAAATCCTAATGACACAGCATCCAACGCAGTAAATTTCACGCAGTAATCTGTAGCCAGTCCGGCAATGTACACATCGCTGATCGCATGTTGCTGTAAATACTCGGCTAATCCTGTTGCATGGCGACGTTGGTTATCAAAAAAACCACTGTAGCTATCGATATCAAGATGAGTCCCTTTGTAGATAATATGTTCGATAGCATCGAGATTAAGGCCTGCGATAAACTCCGATCCGGCGGTATTTTGTACACAATGATCCGGCCATAATATCTGTTCAATGCCAGAGAGCATGATAACTTCTCCGGGTGTTTTACCTTGAGTAGAAGCAAAGCTCGCATGCCCTGCAGGATGCCAATCTTTAGTGGCAATCACATGATCAAAATGAGGCATTAATAAGTTAATCACTGGGACGACACTCTGCCCTTCAGGGACAGGCAAAGCACCATCGGACGCAAAATCATTTTGCACATCTACTAAAATCAAAGCCTTATACATACTATTCCTTTATTCATATCGATTTACTGACTGGATATCCCTCGGTGAGCAACTCTTGGATAAAACAAGAGCCATTACCGCTGTAAGTTATCCAGACTTTCTCTTTGGCTCGGGTCATGGCGACATAAAATAGACGGCGCTCTTCTGCAAATGGAAAATCCACTTTAGATTGGGTCAAGGCGCTATCTAAATGACGGGCTTTCACTCGCGCGGGAAACTGCCCTTCATTAACCGCTAAGATAATAACAAAATCGGCCTCTTTGCCTTTACTCGCATGACAGGTCATAAACTCAATTTGCAGTGAGGCATATCGCCGTTGCCATTCTGCCAGATGCTCTGGTTGATGATAATGGTTACGACCTAATAACAACACCTGTTTCGGCACTTTAGCCTGACGATTAAGTTTATCGAGTATTTTTTCAATTTGATTACTGGCACACAGGACAACCGCTCGCTGCTTCTGCGACTTAAAACTATTTAGCGTCTTGGGTAACTGATGAGGATTTTTCTGCACAAACTGATTGGCAACCAAACCGATTTGATCGTTAAAACGATAAGTCGTATCAAGATGATGAATGGTCGATTGCGGAAAACGCGCTGCAAATTCCGTGGTTAAGTGAACATCCGACCCCGCAAATTGATAAATCGACTGCCAATCATCCCCGACCGCAAATAAATTAGGATGATTAGGCCCCTGTTCACACAACGCTTGTATCAACGCCAAACGAGCAGGTGAAATATCTTGGTATTCATCAATCATGATGAATTTCCAAGGTACAGAAAATTTGCCTTTGCGTACATAATCCGTTGCTTGGCTGATCATGATATTAAAATCGATCTGCTGCTCATCTTTCAGCATTTGCTGCCATGCTTGGTAGCAAGGCCAACATAAAGCAAGTTCACTGTTCAAGCGAGGATAATCAACATGATCAATGATGTGTTGCTGAATCGCTTTTTTCGTCGTGCCCAATTGGGCGAGTTGATCGAGTTGCTTTTCCAACCATGCGATCAATTTAGGGTTTTCAACGTGGTTGCCTAGCTCATCATCACCGACTAGATAAGCAATCGGCCACTGCGCCAAATGTTTCTGCCAACGCTTAAAGTTGGTAGGTGTCATCCAGTGGCGCTTTAACCAGTCCGTACACCATGCTTTTTTCAGCTTATCATCCAATGCCAACGGCGAAATCACGACGGATTGATTTTCCACTTGGTTAATGATCGACAACCCTAGTTGATGAAAGGTGTTAACACGAATCTTATCGGCGGCAAGACCAATCTTACTTTTTAAACGCTGATCCATTTCATTCGCGGCGTCTTTGCCAAAAGCCACCAACAATAGTTCATCCGCTTGCGCTAAGTGGCTCTGTAACAAATAAGCCACTCGAGCCGTGAGCACACTGGTTTTACCTGAACCCGCACCAGCAAGCACCAAGTTATGATCATCATTGATCAACACCGCTTGCTGCTGAGATACATTAAGCGGAGAGGATTCAAGTTGTGAAAAAAGAACCGTCCAATTTTGACGCTCAATGTCTAACCAAGCTTGATTGCGGGCTTGTAAGGCTTGATCGGGAGTCAGTAACCAAGGTACTAATGGCTCCATCGCATGAGGTAAATGTTTGATGGCTTCTTCTAAACTCATGTTCATCGCGGTTAGATCAGCAAAAACGTGATTGATCCATTCCTCTAGCGGCGAATGCGGTAAAAAAGCTGGCAAATGTTGTAAATGGTGCAGTTTTTGCTGCCATTGAGGTAAATGTAATCTCAATTGCTGACATTGCTGATCAAGCCATTGTTGATAGACGTTGACAATATGATGCGCAAACTGTCGAGCTTGTGGCCAAGGCAAACCTTGTACAACCCAAACGCGTTGCGTATCTTGCTCTGGATGAGCAAAAAATCGTAACTCCGCCCACAAAATCCCGCGTCGCACCTTCACTTGTCCGTTCCAGACGGTAAAAGGAATCCGCTCTTCACTGTGCAACGAAGAAAGCACCAAACGCTGATTTTCTAAGCCAACATGGTGATATTCATTAGCAATAAAAAATTGTGCAGTTTGGGTTGCACTTAGCTGCATTTTCGGCGATTCCTCTCGATTTTATCGACCTACATCATAACTCAATCATCAATAGCAATGAAAAATTAATGTCAATAATCAACAACTCACTAAGACAGAATGATACTTTTATTATTCTTGATCAGAATGTTAGCGTAAAGTTCTGCTAAACTGTGTGTTTTAAGGTTTGACATCGAATCTCACTGTGCAGCGACTTCATTTACTTCGCCTTTATTGGGCAAACAAAACCATTAATTACTGCCTACTGATCCTGATCACGCTCTTAGGTGTTGTCATTCCCGCTTGGCACTATCAAGTTAACACTTGGATAACCCCCCTGATCCTTGGGGTCATTGCCGCCGCCTTAGCAGAGCAAGACGATAAATTTACTGGCCGCTTAAAATCGATCGTCCTGACCTTTATTTGTTTTGCGATAGCCGCCTTCTCTATCGAAATTTTATTTGATACACCGTGGCTATTTGCGATTGGACTCTTTATTTCAACCTTCACTTTTATCATGCTGGGTGCCATCGGTACTCGTTACGCCAGTATTGCCTTCGGCTCTTTATTGATCGCCATTTACGCCATGCTCGGTGCCGACCAAAGTACGAACCTTTGGTTCCAACCGTTACTATTACTGACGGGCAGCGCATGGTATTACCTTCTGTCAATGCTGTGGCACGCATTTTGGCCAATGCAACCTGTCCAACAAAGTTTAGCCAACGTATTTGTTCAACTCGGCCACTATTTTGAGGCTAAAGCCGAGTTATTTTATCCTGTCTCCAATTTAGCCCCCCAGCCACATCGAATTAATGAAGCCAATTTAAATGGAGCAACCGTTAACGCGCTGAACCAATGCAAAGCGACCTTGCTTGCCCGCTCAAAACGAGGGCATGTGGATGGTGCCAGTGACCGTTTCCTTGGTCTGTACTTTGTGGCGCAAGATATCCACGAGAGAGCCAGTTCGACCCATTATCGCTACCAAGAGCTCGCAGAGTCTTTTGCACGTAGTGATGTGCTGTTTCGTTTTAAGCATCTGTTGCAAGCTCAAGCGCAAGCCTGCCACGATATCGCTCTCTCTATTCAGCTCGGCCAACGCTATCAGCACCGTAGTGATTCGATCATCGCCTTAGACGAATTACAGCTCTCTTTGACATACTTACAAGAGCAACAACAGTTAGAGTGGAAGCAATTATTAGCTCAGCTCAGCTATTTGTTTAATAATCTTGCTACGGTTGAAAAACAGCTCAGTAACGTCAGTAATCCCGATGTGCAAAAGACCGAAGATGATGTCTTACATGATACGGAAGCACACTCTATAAAGGCCATGTGGCAACGAATTCAAGCCAACTTTCATCGCGACTCATTACTGTTTCGTCATGCCGTTCGTATGTCTATCGCTCTCACCGCTGGCTATGGGATTTTACAAGGATTGGATTTAGACCGTGGATACTGGATATTATTAACCACCTTGTTTGTTTGTCAGCCTAACTACGCGGCAACACGGCAAAAGCTGGTTTCCCGTATTATTGGCACCCTCGCGGGGTTATTGATTGGCGTTCCTCTCCTAACACTTTTTCCCTCACAAGAGAGCCAGTTAGCATTTATTGTGATTTCCGGCGTGATGTTTTTCGCTTTTCGTCTCAATAACTACGGTTACGCGACCGGATTTATTACCTTATTAGTGCTGTTTTGTTTCAACCAGCTCGGTGCCGGTTACGCAGTGGTACTACCACGTTTAGCTGACACCCTGATTGGCTGTGCTCTTGCTGTTGCCGCGGTGGTGTTTATTTTTCCAGACTGGCAGTCAAAACGGCTACATAAGGTCATGGCCGAAGCCGTACAAGCCAATAAACAATATTTAGCGCAAATCATTGGTCAATATCGTATCGGTAAAAAGGACAGTCTGAGTTATCGGATTGCACGGCGTGATGCCCATAATCACGATGCTGCGCTTGCTGCCGCGGTCAGTAATATGCTCGCAGAACCGGGAAAGTATCGATCGGCAACCGATGAAAGCTTTCGTTTTTTAACCCTCAATCATGCATTACTGAGTTATATATCAGCGCTCGGCGCACACCGCACTCGAATCGATGATGAAAGCATCCATCAATTAGTGCTCGATGCCCATCGAGTTATTCATCAACATCTTGAAGTGTTGTATCAGCAATTATTTACCCATTGTGAACAGTGTGATACCAGCGATATCGACAATATTGGCTTGGAGAAACGGCTTTCTGAATGGCGAGAAGAGGATGATAGCTCTGCACGTATGGTGCTACAGCAGCTATATCTTATTTATCGAATGTTTCCAGAACTGCATTCTCTGGCGAGTAAATTTGCCGTCCGAGTGCATTGATAGTGAATAGCAACCACGACTCACCCGCGATGGGATAAAGTTGCACTCCAAGGCGGACCAGAGTATGCTTAAAAAAACAGCGAGGAAGTATTATGTCTGTCTCTGCCGTCTCTTCTGGTTATCCTATTCTTCAGCAGTCATCAAAAATGGCTGGCGAAGCGGCGCATGAAATTCAACAGGCTCAAATCCACACTTCTCGCGCATCGCAAGACCCTGCTTTGCAGCGCAATTCTCTTGAAGAGAAACCCACTCCCCCAAGCAAAAAGCCTGATACGGTTAACGCATTAATGAATCTCAACCAAGCTCAACAATACAATCGTGTTGGAGCAAGCGTCATTCAACGTGAACAAGAGATGATCGGTAGCTTACTGGATGTTCGTGTATAATCCCTCGCTCAGCGATAATCAGTCATCATCAACTGATGCCATTGACTACCATAAATTGTCAGCACCGATGACTAGTTATTGAGTTTGCTGATTCGCTCAGTACAATGCTCGAAAAATTTTAATTGTGATCTCTATGCCCAAATTTACTCTGCCATCGTGCGGAGAAAGTCACGCTTTCTCTGCGCTTTCATCTGCTGATTCATTACAAGATGCCTTAGCACCGCATTTTGAGCCAGCGAGCAAGACGCTGATCGCAAGCTCAAAAATGACCCCACACCATGTAGAAAAACGTTGGCAAGCCCTTAACCAACCTGAAGCACAGGCACAATTATGGGACGACCAGACTCAGCGTGATCTCACTCATTACAGTAAAAATATTGAATATTTTATCGGCACCGTAAAAGTCCCTGTAGGCATGGCCGGTCCGCTACGAGTCAATGGACTGCATGCGAACGACGACTTTTTGATCCCTTTAGCGACGACTGAAGCTGCGTTAGTTGCTTCTTATCATCGAGGATGTAAATTGATCACCGCCGCTGGCGGAGCCAGCGTGATGCTATTAAATGAAGGCGTCACGCGTACTCCAGTCTTTGCTTTTGATCATCTTGCGCAAGCCGGGCAATTTATCGCTTGGGTAACCACACAGTATGAGCATTTTAAACAGCTTGCTCAGGCAACGACCGCCCACGGTCAACTGCATGATATTAACGTGACCATGGAAGGTAACCACGTTTATCTGGTGTTTGATTACCTAACCGGCGATGCCTGCGGGCAAAATATGGTGACCATCGCCACTAACGCAGTCTTTGAATTTATCGTCCATCATTCTCCTATTAAGCCGCGACATGCTTTTTTGGATGGCAATTTATCGGGTGATAAAAAAGCCAATAGCCATGTTTTACGTCATGTACGCGGTAAAAAAGTCACCGCGGAAGTGCATCTCTCCGCGGAACTGATCAAAAAATACCTGCATACCACTCCTGAAACGATGGTGAAATTTGCCGAAATGACTACGATTGGAGGAGTACTGAGCGGTAGCGTTGGCATCAATGCACATTATGCAAATGCTCTCACCGCTTTCTCTATTGCTTGTGGTCAAGACCCGGCTTGTGTGGCGGAATCTGCCGTGGGAATAACGCGGATGGAGCTCAACTCACGAGGCGGACTGTACGCTTGTGTTACGTTACCGAACTTGATGGTCGGCACCGTCGGTGGTGGCACCTCACTGCCTAGCCAAAAAGCGTGCTTAGCACTACTTGGGCTAACGGGAAGCGGCAACGCACGAGCCTTAGCCGAAGTGGTGGCAGGTTTATGTTTAGCAGGAGAGCTATCGATTGCTGGGGCTTTCAGCGCAGGGCATTTTTCAAGAGCCCACCATAAACTTGCGCGCTGATCCATCCATAAAGGGAAGGTTACCCTTCCCTTTCCTAACGCAGCTTGAACTCAGCGTCACCTAGGGATGAGTTACCACAATATCTCGCTGGGTAACACTCACCCCTTTAATCTGGGCATAAACCTGCATACCAACGTATAAACCTAGCTCTTGTAACGCCCATTCGGTGATGGTTGACCATAGCCAACAGTCATCGCCGATCGTTAATTGCAAAGCAACACTTTTGCGTCCTTCTCCTTGCTGGAGATGCTCGATACGTGTGATTCTGACTGGTAAAATATTGCGAATTGAGGTCGCTTGAGGAAACTGTCGCGTCACTGATACATCAGTAGCACGGATTTGCAAACGAACTCTCTGCCCCTCTACCGCATCTTCAATTTGCTGTACCCATAAACCAACATCCTGACTCAAAGAGACATAGCTCAGCCCATAATCGAGACGATGATGAGTAACCTTGCCCAATAACAAAGTACTTTGTTCACTAAACGATTGCCATGGACGCATCAACGAGGAGGACCATACCTGCTCAATCGGTCCCGATATCAGCTCTCGTCCTTGATCTAATAACACTAGGTGATCCGCTAAACGCAAAATCTCACTCATGCTGTGAGTCACATACAAGATGGGAATGTTGATCTGCTGACCAAGGCGCTCTAAAAAAGGCATGACTTCTCTCTTGCGAGGTAAATCTAACGAAGCCAGAGGCTCATCCATCAACAATAAGTCTGGTTTGGATAATAAAGCCCGCCCCATCGCGACTCTCTGTTTTTCACCCCCCGATAAATCATGCGGATAACGTTCCAATAACGCATTTAAACCTAACAAACTCACTATCGACGTAAAATAGTCATCGTCAGCCACCGATACACCATAAGTCAGGTTACCACGCACCCGATAATGAGGAAAAAGTCTCGCCTCTTGAAAAACATAGCCAATTCGACGCCCCTCAATAGGAATATTAATCCCTTGCTCAGAATCAAATAACACTCGATTCGCTGTTTTTATATAACCGGAATCTGGTTGTTCTAACCCACTAAACAAGTTAATTAACGTCGTTTTTCCAGCACCTGAACGACCAAAGATGGCACTGACACCACGGCTGGGTAAGCGCAAATCGACATCAACCTGCATACAACCAAGCTGCTTTTTCACTTTTAGATGGATGTCAGTCATTACTTCATCCCCAATCGACGACGCATACGCCGATTCAACCATTCAGAAAAAAACAGCGACACTAAGGCAATCACAATCGAAATAATACACAAACGCGCCGCTTCCATTTCTGAGCCAGGAGTCTCAAGAAAATTGAACATCGCTAACGGTAGGGTTTGTGTTTCTCCCGGAATGTTCGAGACAAAACTGATCGTCGCACCAAACTCACCGAGACTGCGCGCAAAAGAGAGCATAGTACCGGTAATAATCCCAGGTAAAGTCAGCGGTAAGGTGATAGTAAAAAAAACTTTCAGCGGCGACGCCCCTAATGTGCGCGCGGCTTGCTCAAGCCGAGGATCAACCATTTCAATACTCAAACGAATCGCTCTGACCATTAAAGGTAAAGAAATCACAAAACAAGCGAGTACAGCTCCACGCCAGCTAAAGCTAAAAGACACACCGAGCCATGTCTCTAACCAGCGACCAATGACGCCTTGTTTGCCCATAGTAATTAACAATAGATAGCCAACCACAATCGGGGGTAGTACCAACGGGAGGTGAATAAGACTGTCGAGGAGACCTTTACCAATGAAAGTTTTTCTCGCCAATACCCAAGCAAGGATAATACCAATCGGTAACAACCAAATAATGGTATAAGTAGCGACTTTCAGACTGAGTTGCAGAGCAAGCCATTCATAATCACTGAGCAAACTGTTCATGCTCCATGTCTGTCGTAAAACCGTAACGAGCCAATATCGATTTTCCAACCGGTGACGTGACGTAATCAATAAAAGTTTGATTACTGGATTTATCACTCAGTCTTAGCAAAGGATAATGAATCATATCGTGTAAGCTGTCATCAAACACGGTTAAGGTCGTGACTTTATCCGTCGATTGAGCATCCGTTTGATAAACCATACCTAATGCGACCTCACCACGCTCCACGAGAGCCAGTGCTGAACGGGCATTATTGGTCGGAGCCAAATGAGGTCGAACGTCATCCCAAACCCCAAGCGAACTCAGCACTTGCTGAGCATAAATCCCAACAGGTACGGCATCCGTATTACCAACCGCCAAACGACTTTTAGCTAATCGCTGTAGCCATTGCTGCGAGTCAGCGACATCAAATGGTGCAGAGGAAGCCGTAGCAGGCTGGATCAACACCACACGGTTACCTGCAATTAAAGTTACATGCTCAGGACCGATATCTTGCTTATCGATCAGATACCGTGCCCAGTCATCGCTCGCTGCCAAAAACAGATCCGCAGGCGCACCGCGCTCAATTTGTCGGGCCAAAGAAGAAGATCCACCAAAGACCGGCACGACCCTTGTGGTATGGCTCGCCTGATAGTGCTTAATCAATTCGTTGACGGCGTTGGTCATCGATGAAGCGGCATACAAATGAAGCGTCTCTTGAGCAAACAATGATGGACTGAATGACAGTAGCAATAATGAAAACGCACATTTTAAACCTTTGAACATAGTGATATCGCTTCCCTAAATGGCGACCAAAACGGGTTAAGCAAAGTTCGAACTTTGGTTAACCGCTCATTTTGCGCCTATTTTACCAGCAAAGTCTGAATAGAAGATTGATTAATTTACTGAAATGGCCTGTAATTCGCATACGATTATTGTATCTTTACGCTTTCTTCTTCTTAGGATGAATATTTCATGCTCACAAGACTCTCTACCAGCCTTCTTTTATTTTTAGCAACGCTGACCTCTCATGCCGCTTTCGCCAACAATTTTAACTACAACTTTTTTGAAATCAGAACGGCATTAAACCCCGAGTCATTCGGGGGAGAGTTTAATACCTATTTTACCGAAAATTCGCACCTCATTGGCCGAGTCGATTCGCGTTTTGAGGGCGATTGGGATGCCGCCGTCGGAATGGGGTTCAATGGTCCAATTAATCCTTTTGCCGATATCTATGGACAAATGCTCGTCCACAGCACACGAGGCAGTCGTGAAGAAGGCAATAAAAACGATATGATGATCGAGCTCAACGTCGGTACTCGTGTTTGGTTAACCGAAACCTTAGAAGGGCATCTGCGTATTGGCCGTAATGAAGATAACTCGATATTTATCGCGGGCATCCGCTTCCACTCAACCCAACAAATGGCATTAACGGCTGAAGTCCGCAATGCTGGTATTTGGGGACCGCAAATTGGTATGGGGGTTCGCTTCCATTTTTAATGGGTTAGCACAACAAATCTCCCCTGCATAAGATCGACTTGAGCGCTGATCGTTCCAAAACTATCAGCGCTCTGAATTAGCACGTTGTTGTTTAAAAAAGCACAGCGCTTGATAAAACATCTCTTCTTTGAGCGGCTTCACTAATACGTATTCCGCTCCGGCCTCAATGAAGGCTTGTTGTGTCTCTAGCAAGCCATCGGCCGTACAGGCATAGATCGGTAACGACAGTTTCATCTCATGCCGAATGATTCGTGCGGTATCAATGCCCCCCAAATACGGTAACTGATTGTCCATAAAAATCAGATCGTAATCTTGTTCCTTTACCCGCTCGATGGCTTGTAAACCATCACTCACCCAATCGACCTGTATTGAATATTTCTGACAAAATGCTTGTAAAATAAAAGCATTCGTACGGTTATCCTCTACCAATAATGCGCGTATAGGCTGAGTAAATAATTGATAGCGATCCGTATTAGTCTGTTCGGCGTCGCTCAATTCCTCATTCACGACAATACGAATAGGAAACAGCAAATCAAAGCGCGTACCATAACCAACCTCTGATTTTACCGTGATCTCACCATGCAATAATTCAACTAAACTGCTGACTATCGATAAGCCTAAACCACTACCTCCGTATTCCCGAGTCGTGGTCGATTCTGCTTGTACAAAAGGGTCAAAAATACGCTGTAAATCCGTCGCCGCAATCCCGATCCCCGTATCTTCTATGCTAATCATTAACTTATCGATGCCGCCTTGTTGAATAAGCGCTAATTTAATGCAAATCGACCCCTGATGAGTAAACTTAACAGCATTACTGAGTAAATTGAATAAAATCTGATTTAAGCGTATTTGATCGCTGTGTAAGCGAATTTCCGGTTCAATCGCGCACTCAATCATCAACTCAAGTCCCTTCTCTTTGCATAAAGGGTTATAGATACGCCGAATCGCTGAAACCATAGCTACGACTGGGAAATCACTATTTTGGATCAGAAATTTTCCCTGCTCAATTTTTGAAAAATCAAGGATATCATTCAAAACAGCAAGCAGATGCTCACCGCTGCTGCACAATACATTGACTAACTCTTGCTGCTCCTGAGTGAGCGAATTTTGTTTTAATAATTGAGAAGCGCCTAAAATACCGTTTAACGGCGTCCGTAATTCATGGCTCATTTTGGCGAGAAAATCAGCCCGTAATCGAGCGGACTCTTCCGCTTGTTCACGAGCAAGCCGACTTTGCTGCTCCGCTTCAACCATCGACGTGATATCTTGTCCTTGAGTAATGATCGAAACAATCCGCTCATCTAATATGATCGGTGATAATTCCCATAAAATGGTTTTACCATCGAGCTCTGTTTTAAGCGCTTTGACAATATTACCTTGTGCCGCTTGCTGAACCGCGATAATCAACTGAGGTTTTACCCGAGCAAAAAGGGAATGCTGTTGAGAATAATGACTCAAGAAATAAGCCTCAGCCGAAGGATTCATACGAATCAAACCTCCCTGAGCCGTCCACAATAGCGTCGGTGATAACGAAAAATTAAAGAGATCCTCGAACTGTTTTTCTTGCTCGGCCAGTTGATGAAAGGTGCTTTCTAACGTGCGTCCAAAGTGATCAAACTCAATAATTTGGGAACCAGTGAAATAAGCACCTTCACGCAGTTCAACAATTTGATGGGTATAAGACATTAAACGCGTCATTTCGTTTTCAATTTTACGTTGTAGCCACCAACGAACAATGATGAAAACGACAGCGATCGCCGCAACGACAGCAAACATCCAAAATAAGTAATTATTACGCAGAGCGAGCGCATTTTGGTTACTCTGCACAGCGTATACCGTGAGAACGGTTGGTGCTCCGGCTAAAGTTAATGGCGTGCGACTAACCACATACTTGCCATGGATGTCGTAACCTTCTTCGCCTTCTTTGACCACCTCATCCACTTGATAAGCTTCTGTCCCTATCAATGTCGAGGCTAAAACATCACCTCCCACCGCGAGTACCACTTGCTGTGAATGACTGCGATCACGTAAGTTCTCCACTAAGGTAACATTATTATTCAGCACCACACTGATGTATAAAAAACCTAGGGATTCACCACTCACGGTATCAATAATCGGCGTACGGCGAACTAAAAGATACACATCGCCAATTAAAGATCGCGTCGTGATCAAATGCCAATCATGGCTAAACGCGACTTGTTCAATGATATGGATAAACGTGTTGTCAGTTAAACCATAAAACTGGGCATTACCATCATCCCAGATCGGCTGAGTAACATTAGCGATAAACCGAAAATCCGCCATATGGCTGATATCACTGCGATCAACACTGAGAAAATACTGTTCAAGTTCATTGGTTAAGTGACCATGTAAGGCATGAACTAAAGTGGCATTTTTCGCACTGCTGTCTTGATGAATTTTTAAAATGGTCAGACGAGAATTAAATATGTTCTGGATCAAATTCGCCGTTTGATTGGTGGTCCGGATCACTTCTTGAGTAATTAATCGGCTACTGACTTGATAAGTATGAAATAAAATACCGAGCGTTAACACGCTCAATGCCATCACGATGGCTCGGCTAATCAAGGTGGCCATATGCCTTTTTTTATCAGCCACGATGGGTCTTGGCACTGCAATTACCTCCCGTCATGATTAGCGATCAGAATATCGAAATGCACGTTGTTTGAGTCGTTCAATGTGTTCAGCGGCGGTATTTTGAGTCACCAGTTCAAATTCACCAGAGTAAACCAGTGGCACTGGCAAACCAGCCATATCTCGCTTAATGGCTTCTGCCATCGCAATGCCCGTATCGTCATTCATACGCATGACGGTGACCGCTAATCGGCCATCTTGCAATGCCTCAAGCTCTGCCGAACCTCCCCCCCAGCCATTGAGATAGATATCTTCACGTTCAAGTTCTCGCAAGGCTTGTGCTGCTCCAAGCGCAATATCGGTCGAACAAGCATAGAGAAAGGTAATTTGAGGATTATTACTAACGATATCGAGCGTCGCTTGATAGCCGCTCTCCATCGTGGCGGTGGTGTAGTAAGACGAGGCTAAATGAAAACGGTGTTTGACATTATGGATAAAACTGTCTCCACGCGCTTCACTGATGTACCCTTCTGAAAAATATAATACCCCATAATCTGCGCCTTGTGGCAGCTTGCGTTGGTAAAACTCAGCCAAATGCTGAGCGCCAATTTCATGGTCAAACCCAACATACAATAAAGGCTGACGACCTTGCCAATCACGAATGGGCGTGGTGATATTTTGTAAAATGACTTTTGTCTCAGAGGTATGCAGTAGATGATCAATAAATTTTCGATGGCGCATGGTATCTAAGGTAAAAATCAGATAATCGGTTTTATTTTGCATCGCTTCCATTAAGGAGATACTTTGCTGACGGGCGTCTAAGCTAGGTCGAGTAAAAGCTTGGTGTAATTGATATGTAATGCCAAGTTCATGCATACGAGCTTCAAAGGCTTTAATATTACGAACCCAATAGTCCGACACTTGCTGACCGGGATAGATAACTGAAATCGTGACTGGGCGAGTTTGAACTAGAGGTAATGGTTCGGCTCGAGTCTGGACGCTTTTCGCCAATAAATCGGTTAATGCCTGTTGCTCGGGATGCGCCTCTAAAAACGCTTGATAGGACCAGTAATCACTCAGCAGTTGTGAGGGATTAGCGAACACGGCCATAGGAAACCAACTCAGTAACACGATCAGCAGTCTTATTTTCATCCCACTTGTTATTCCTTATGGCTCGGTTTCGGTTATCTGCAACTCAGCGATCAGGAAAGATCAAATCCCCCCATAACTAAACGCTCTTTTTGCGCTTTGCTCAGGCATTTGATCCGATGTTCTAATTGCAAAGCTTGGCTTTTACTCGGTCCAACATGGTGCTGCCACACTAAGCTGAGCGGGCCTTTACCACGCAAAGCTTTAGCGCCACATCCCTGCTGATGCTGGATAAAACGTCGATTGATGTCGGTTGTTATCCCACAATATAGTGCATTTTTCGATGTTCGGATCAAATAGACCCACCAATCTGAGTGTTGAATGGGAGCTGACATACTTAATGATTGGCGATCAACGCACGCAATTCAGCCACTTCATGACGTAACATCGCCACTTGTTGCTCCAGTTCATCAATACGTGATAATGGTAACTCCGTCTCTGTACTCGCAGCGACACTGTGCGTATCGACTTCACCGCAGAATAAATGGTGATAACGCGATTCTCGTTTCCCGGGTTCGCGAGCTAACTTAACCACTAAACCGCGCTCTAGTAACTGTTCTAAAATACTTTCGGTTTCTTTCACATCATTAAAATGGCACAAACGGTTGGTACGAGTGCGTAATTCCCCCGGTGTTTGTGGACCACGCAACAGCAAACAACAGATAACCGCTAATTCTTGGCTATTGAGTTTTAAATCGCCAAACTCTGTATTACAAAAACGATGCTGATATTTAGGTGTACGGCGATTAAAACTACTTTCATCACTGACAAGGCGACGGGCAATCAGCGCTTCAACCGTATCTTGCACCTGTGCCTCAGACAAATTCAACACCGGATCGCGATTACTTTTTTGATTACAAGCGGTCACCAAACTGTTCAGTGTTAACGGATAATATTCTGGCGTCGTGATCTCTTTTTCGATCAGACAACCAATGACTCGTGCTTCTAAAGCAGACAGTTCGCTATGCATGTTAATTTCCTTCTAGTTAGAATCTGTACCTTGTACAGTCAATTAGTGTTCAAGCATCAAACTCAATCGTATGACTCTTCCTTGCTCATCAATCACGATCACTTTCGAGCGGTTTAACTCAATCTCACTGGCTAATAACTGTTCTCTTTCATGAAGATAAGCTTGGCGAAGCTGTTGATGTGCTTTGCTTTCATGGTGTGACGCAGGTGGTTTAGGAATGACAATGTCTGAAAAACTGAGTGGCAAAGTATTGTCCTGTTATACGTTAAGGCAAAGATAAGTAACTCAATAACGGAGACCAGCGAGAGCAATAGGCGTACTCTATCCCCATACGCTGAGAGAATCTATGAAACCGAGCAAATACCGCTGGTTACCGCTTTAAGTAGGAAGGGTATAACGTATTTCAAGCAAACAATACAAGCCCCTATACAATAAAATCTACGCCCTGGCCATTTATTGGTGATTTCTTAGTCAATACCGAGGGAGGTTTGATCTTAGGTCTGTTATGCGCCTTTGCAATGTGTTTTAATTTCTCTGCCCACGTTACCTCAAGAGGCAACGCATTCGTACCACGCTGAATTTAGCGTCTTGATATCACTTGGGTAGATAGTGGCACTCATTATAGGAAAGGGATCTATGAATAGCGTATTTGAAATTGTGAGCTTGGCTCGTCGTAAGAACAAACTAAAGCGTGAACTACTCGATAACGAGAAAAAGGTTCGCGATAACCGTAAACGTGTCGATTTACTTGAAAACTTAGTCGATTACATCAAACCGGATATGACTCAAGAAGAGATCATTGAGATTGTGAAAAACATGAAGTCTGACTACGAAGATCGCGTCGATGATCACATCATTAAAAGTGCTGAAATTTCTAAAGAGCGTCGTGATATTAGCCGCCGAATCCGTGAGTTAACAGAACAAGATAAGCTCATGACTCAAGGTGGCGCTAAAAAAAGTAATTGATTTTATATGAGCAAGCTGAATAAACATGAGATTTATTCGCCGCGATGCAAGTCCGCTACCCAGCGGACTTTCTTTTGCCATCAATTCAATAATCAACAAAATATGTAATAACAAAACTATTATTAGCATTAATCGTTTGCGTAATCGCTAACCCTCTCCGAAGCTATTTTTGAGGGTGTTATCACACATTCACCATTGCTATAGTTTGAGTTAGTTAAATTAATCCAGCCATTATCGGTAAAGCGTTGTTCATTTTTCATCGTGAAAATCAGCGTAGCGCGACTGACCCGGCTTGGGCCAACTGCAAGAGGATCACACAAATAATGGATATGAATATGGTTGATATTATGGGCTATGCAGCCTCTATCATGGTGGCTATTTCCCTAACGATGAAAGACATCGTAAAACTTCGCGTACTTAACTTTATTGGTTGTAGCTTATTTGTCGGCTATGGACTGATGATCGATGCTTGGCCAGTGGTCGCAACCAACGCCTTCATCGCTTGTGTTAATGTCTACTTTTTAGCTCGGATGCAACAAGCAAAAAAGAGTGAAGGCGTACAGAACGCCGCTTAAACTCTGTAACCAATAAAAAACCACGCGTCGAAAAATAACAGACTCTGGACGCGTGGTTTATCTTCACTAGTTTAAGGCTAGTTTATCCATCAGCAATATCGATTTAATCCTCTTCGTGATGCTCAGCCGCCCATGATTGAGCGCACTTCACCGCACGTTTCCAACCTTTATAACGACGTTGACGTTTTTCTTCATCGTGATGTGGCATAAAGGAGCGATCAATTTCTGCTTTATTTTTCAGCTCATCCAAACTATCCCAGAAACCAACCGCGATACCGGCTAAATAAGCCGCACCCAACGCCGTCACCTCGGTCACTTTTGGACGATGAACTTCAGTATCCAACACATCAGATTGGAACTGCATTAAGAAGTTATTGGCGACAGCTCCGCCATCAACGCGCAGTGCCGCTAGCTTAATCCCTGAATCTGCTTGCATCGCATCCAAAACATCTCGGGTCTGATAAGCAATACTTTCTAATGTCGCACGAATGATATGGTTCGAGTTAACACCGCGTGTTAAACCGACAATAGTGCCACGGGCATAAGCATCCCAATAAGGCGCTCCTAGCCCAGTAAAGGCCGGCACAACATAGACGCCATTAGCAGTATCGACTTTAGTGGCAAAGTATTCTGAATCGTGAGCGTCGGAAATTAATTTTAATTCATCACGTAACCACTGAATCGATGCGCCCCCCATGAATACCGCACCTTCGAGCGCATAACTTGGTTCACCTTTCGGTCCACAGGCTAACGTCGTCAAAAGACCATTTTTTGAAGTCACTTTTTCTTTGCCAGTATTCATCAACAAAAAGCAGCCCGTACCATAGGTGTTTTTTGCTTGTCCCGCTTCGACACACATTTGGCCGTAAAGCGCCGCCTGTTGATCGCCGGCAATCCCCGCGATAGGGATACGGGTTCCGCCTTTACCACCGATGTTGGTTTGGCCGTACACTTCTGAAGAAGATTTCACTTCTGGCATCATGCTTAATGGAATATCAAACTCTTTAAGAATCTTCTCATCCCAGTGTAAGTTGTTGATATTAAATAGCATAGTCCGAGAAGCATTGGTGTAATCTGTGACGTGAACACGGCCTTGAGTCATCTTCCAGACTAACCATGTATCTACGGTACCAAACAGGAGTTTACCCGCTTGTGCGTCTTCACGAGCCCCTGGGACATTATCTAAAATCCATTTGACCTTGGTGCCTGAAAAGTAAGGGTCAAGCAATAAGCCGGTGTTCTCACGCACATACGCTTCCAACCCTTCACGCAATTTTAGTTGCTCACAAATTTCAGCGGTGCGGCGACATTGCCACACAATCGCATTGTAAACTGGTTTGCCCGTTTCTTTGTTCCAAACAATCGTCGTTTCACGCTGGTTAGTAATACCAATGGCAGCAATTTCATCACTACGGATGCCTGATTTACCAAGCACCTCGATCAATGTCGAGCTTTGGGTTGCGTAAATTTCCATTGGGTCATGCTCTACCCAGCCCGCTTGTGGATAAATCTGAGTAAATTCACGCTGAGAAACACTGACGATATTGGCATCATGGTCAAGCACGACTGCCCTTGAGCTGGTTGTACCTTGATCCAATGCAACCACATATTTTTGCTCAGTCATGGTCTATTCCTTATTCACGTTCTAATAAATGGGTTAATAAATTATGCACGTTAAACATGTGCTTGTTCGTTATCTTCGACTACATCGCATTGATTAGGTATGGTGCAACCCGTCCCTTCTGTTGGTAGATAAGCGGCAATAAATTTAGGGTAAGCCCAAGCACCAAAACAAGCTCCGGCAATCGGCGCAATGATCGGCACAATAAAGTATGGGATCTCTTTCGCACCCGTTAGGGCATAATCCCAACCAGCAAAATAAGCAAACAATTTTGGACCAAAATCACGAGCAGGGTTCATCGCAAAACCAGTCAGTGGGCCAAGCGAGCCACCAATCACCGCAATCAAAATACCAATTAATAGCGGGTTCATCGCGTTGCGATGCGCGCCGTTATTCTCATCGCCTAATGCGAGAATGACAAACATCAGCACGGCCGTGATTACAAATTCAACCGATATCGCCCCTAGAAAAGAAAGAGAGGGATGAGAATAGGTAGAGAAAATCCCTGCAGTGGCTAAAGCAGCTTCACTGCTACGTACAAAATTGTGGGCGATTTCATAATCGACAAAAAGGTTGCTGTACAAGCCGTAAACGAGCGCCGCAGAACAGAATGCACCGAGCAGTTGTGCGATAATGTAGGGCAACACTTTCGCTTTATCAAAACCATGAAACGCAGCTAAAGCGATGGTTACTGCTGGATTAATGTGTGCACCAGAAACACCTGCGGTACAATAAATAGCAATGGCGACCCCAAGTCCCCAGATAATACTAATTTCCCACTGACCAAATTGAGCTCCAGTCAGTACTAGCGCAGCGACACAGCCTACGCCAAAAAATATCAGCAATCCTGTGCCGATAAACTCTGCGATACACTCTCCTAAAAGAGTCTGTTGTTTTGTTCGAGCCATAAGTAAGTGTCCTTTTCCGTTTACACCGTTATTGCACACCGTCACAGGGTGATACGGGGCAAAATCTCGCACAAAAAGATCACTTCGAAAATGAAAAAACCTCACAAATGAGCGTTCGAACACAATTTTGTAATCAATAAGAGTAATTTTTGTTAATTAGAGCCATATTTTGATCTCAGAAAACCTCGCCATTATGGTTAAAAATCGTCGTTCTTAGCGACCATCGCTCACGTGGTGAGATGAATATCATAAGAACGATGAACAACATATTTACAACTAAATATCCGAAAAAATTAATATAAACGTCGGCAATACATCAAAATAAAAGCTCAAAACTGATGAATGGTAGAGCAGAGAGCGACAGTTAACATCAAGAACAATGGCACTTTTTACTCACTCGCATTCAAAAATTTGCGTTTACATTCGTTATATTGCTTTGCTTGCCTGCCGAAAACTCATGTGAACAATAAGTAAATAAAAATCATCTAATCCCATCTATTTTGTTTATCCATTTGCTATCTATAAGCAACTTGACGATAACCACTCACCAAAAATCTTTCGTTCGAACTTTTGTGAGCAATCTATCGAACATATTCAACTTAAAATGGCACACTAATGGTAAGTTTATTGTAAATAGAATTAAGGCAGGGGTCATGAGCATGACAACGAAGCAAACCATCGAAACCGATGTGGTGATCATCGGTGGCGGAGCGACGGGAACCGGGATTATGCGTGATTGCGCTTTGCGTGGTATTCGATGCATTCTGGTTGAAAAAGACGATATCGCCTCAGGTACAACCGGAAGAAACCATGGCCTGCTCCATTCTGGCGCTCGTTACGCTGTCACTGACCATGAATCTGCTAAAGAGTGTATCCAAGAGAACCTAATTTTAAAACAGATTGCTAAGCACTGTGTGGAAGCAACGGAAGGCCTGTTCATCACACTGCCCGAAGATGATATTACGTTTCAAGAAACCTTTATTAACGCTTGCCACTCGGCGGGCATTGCCACCAAACAACTCAGCGCTAAAGAGGCGCTGCGTCTTGAACCGAATGTTAACCCTGCTTTAATTGGCGCCGTACAAGTCCCCGATGGTACCTTAGACCCTTTTCGATTATGTGCCGCTAATGTACTTGATGCCAAAGAGCATGGTGCACAGATCCTTAACCGCACCATAGTTACTGGTCTTATTCGCCAAGGTGATACTGTACTCGGCGTTCACTGCCTGCAGCTCAGTACTCATCGTCAATTTAATATTGTTGCTAAGCAAGTGATCAATGCGGCTGGAATTTGGGGACAAAATATCTGTGAGTATGCTGATCTGAATATCAAGATGTTCCCAGCCAAAGGATCGCTACTCATTCTCGACTATCGCATCAATAACCTAGTGATTAATCGCTGTCGTAAACCTTCCGATGCCGATATTTTAGTCCCCGGTGATACCATTTCTTTGATTGGCACGACCTCCGAACACATTGACTACGACCAGATTGACAATCTACACGTCAGCGAGAAAGAAGTAGATATTTTGCTCTCTGAAGGAGCGAAATTGGCTCCGATCATGGCCAACACTCGGGTATTACGTGCCTACGCAGGGGTAAGACCGTTAGTGGCGGTCGATGATGATGGTAGTGGACGCAATATCAGCCGCGGGATTGTATTGTTAGACCACCAAGAACGCGATGGCCTGAAAGGGCTAACCACCATTACTGGCGGCAAATTGATGACCTATCGATTAATGGCCGAATGGGCGACCGATATGGTTGCCAAAAAATTGGGCAACACGGTGGCATGCTCTACCCATACCCGCCCTCTTCCTGGTTCAAATCAAACCGAAAAGCCGGTCAAAAAAACCGCCAGCTTAGCAAAACCCGTCTATGAATCGGCGCTTTATCGTCACGGTGAGCGAGCTGAGCAGTTTTTATCGGCAGACAGTAAAAGCCAAGCCATCATCTGTGAATGCGAAATGGTCACCGCGGGTGAGATTGAATACGCGATTAAGCAGTTAGATGTTAATAATCTCGTCGATTTACGCCGCCGCACACGCCTGGGCATGGGGCCATGCCAAGGTGAATTATGCAGTTACCGAGCCGCCAGTTTATTTCAAGACTATGGCGGTGTCTCTGGTCAACAATCAAGCCAACTGTTGGTGGAATTTTTAGAAGAGCGCTGGAAAGGCATTAAACCGATTTTCTGGGGCGATGCACTGCGCGAGGCAGAATTTAGTTATTGGATCTATGAAGGATTATTGGGTGCCAGCGATCTTCCTCATCCTTCTATTCAATCGAGCCAGGAGGAGACGCTATGATGAAGTATGACGTGATCATTATCGGCGCTGGGATTGCAGGTTATAGTGCAGGGATCCGCTGCTTACAAGCAGGCTTAAAAACCGCACTGATCAGCCAAGGACAAAGCGCGCTGCATTTTTCATCAGGTTCGATTGATGTCTTAGGTAAACTACCCTGCGGTAGCGCCGTTGAGTTTCCTTTTCAAGCAATCCAACAGCTCGCTCAACAAGCTCCGGAACATCCTTACAGTAAGGTTGGGGCAGCGATCAGCCAGCAAGGATTACTGTGGTTTCAACATACTCTTCAGCAACATGGGATGCCATTAAGTCATCAAGCCGATCACAGTAATCATCAGCGGATCACCTCAATGGGAACGCTTAAAGCGACTTGGCTTTCGCAGCCTTATGTATATCAACATAAAAAACAGTGCGATTTTAAACGGCTTGTGTTGGTGTCCATCGAAGGTTACCGCGATTTTCAACCGCCGATGCTACAAGATAACTTACGTTATTTACCTGAATTTTCGACCATTCCCAGTACCATTGTTTCGATCTCGATTCCTGGTTTTGCTGAACTGCGCCATAATCCTCATGAACTGCGCTCAATTGATATTGCAAGGTTGCTCAAGCAGCCCAAGGCATGGCAAGCGTTTTGTGATCAATTAACGCAAGTAGCCACCGGTGATGATTTGGTAATTCTCCCAGCGATCATGGGTAACGGTGACGGATTGCACCTACTCGATAAATTACACGCCACTACTGGATTGTCCTTGCATGAAGTTCCGACCATGCCACCTTCTTTGATGGGGATCCGGATTGAGGAATCGCTTAGTCGTGCTTTCTTATCCCTTGGTGGTATACATTTAAAAGGCGATAAAGTCACCAAAGGCGAGTTTAATCACCATCGATTGAACGCGATATACACCAAAAACCTGACCGATATGGCGCTTTATGCTGATCATTTTCTCATGGCGACAGGAAGTTATTTTAGTCAGGGCTTAGCCGCTAATCATCAGGGGATCAGTGAGCCTATTTTCCAACTCGACGTTGAAAGTGCTCAAGAGCGGGCACAATGGCGTAATCATGACTTTTTTGCTAAGTGCTCTCACCCTTTTATGACATTTGGCGTCACAACGACCGCCTCATTAAACCCTAGCCGTCAAGGTGAGACTATCCATAACCTCTATTGCTGCGGCTCTATGCTCGCAGGTTATGATCCGGTGTTTGAAGGTTGTGGTGGTGGCGTCGCGATTGCAACTGCTTATCATGCTACGTCACAAATTATCGCTCAATGGCAAGCGCAAGCTTCAACTCAGGAGGCTCTGGTATGAATCATTCCTTTATTGCCAATGCACCGAAAAACACCTCATTTGATCAATGTATCAAATGTACCGTGTGTACCGTGTACTGCCCCGTTGCTAAAGCGAATCCACTGTACCCTGGGCCAAAACAATGCGGCCCAGATGGCGAGCGTTTGCGGATCAAAAGCGCGGAATACTACGATGACTTACTAAAACTATGCACCAACTGTAAGCGCTGTGAAACCGCCTGCCCTTCTGGCGTGCGGATTGGCGACCTGATTGCCGTGGCACGAGGCAAGTATGGTAAAAAGCCATTCAATCCGAAGTTAATGCGTGATTATGTGCTCAGTCATACCGATTTATTTGGCTCCCTCGCGACGCCTTTTGCACCAGTCGTCAATTTTGCCACCTCGCTACCTCTGGTCAAAAAAATCATGCACAAAACCATCGGTGTGCATGATCACAAAACCCTACCGAAATATTCTCATGGCACCTTTCGCCGTTGGTTCAAACAACAAAAACAGCAGCAAGCCAGCTATAACCGCCAAGTCAGTTACTTTCATGGTTGCTATGTCAATTACAATCATCCTCAGTTAGGGAAAGACTTTGTTCGGGTAATGAACGCGATGAACATCGGCGTCAGCTTGTTGGATAAAGAAAAATGCTGCGGCGTACCTTTGATTGCCAATGGCTTTCACGATAAAGCGCGCAGTAATGCTCTACTGAATGTCAAAAGCTTAGAAACGGCCGTCTTGGAGAGACAGACTAAGGTACTCTCAACCTCATCGACCTGCTCTTTTACTCTACAACAAGAGTATCCGCATGTGTTAGGCGTTGATAATAGCCAAGTGGTGGCAAGCATTGAGTATGTCACGCGTTTTCTACTCAAAGAGTTTATGAGTGGCAATGCGCCGAAGATGAAGCCCGTTGACCTCAAAGTGGTTTATCACACTCCTTGTCATTTGGAGCGCAGTGGTAATGTTATCTTTACGATTGAACTTCTGAAAATGATCCCAGGTTTAGAGCTGGTGATTTTAGACAGTGAGTGTTGTGGTTTAGCGGGCACTTATGGCTTTAAAGCGGAAAACTATGATGTTTCAATGAAGATCGGCTCACACCTATTTGAGTCGATCAACACCGCCAAGGCAGATTTCGCGGTGACCGACTGTGAAACCTGTAAATGGCAAATCGAAGAAAACACCACCGCCGAAAGCATTCACCCGATCACACTGCTGGCAATGGCGTTAGCCTAAAACACGATAGCCAGCGTATCCATTGACGCCGGCTATCAACGATGACGCTAATCCACGGACACCGAACAGATTTGCCGTTGCTGCTCAGCGGCTATTGAGATAGTGGCCGATGCTGACAATGTTCAATCGCTTTTTCTAGCAATTGCAGTGCGCTTTGCTCACAGGATGGTAATTGTGCATCACTACTGCCCAGAGGCGTTACCCGTGAGCCCCATTTAATATGGCCAGCGCCCCAAGTTAATCCTGCACCAAACGCGGCGAGTAACACGTTATTATTGGGTTGAATCTTACCTTGTTCCAATGCTTCACACAGGGCAATCGGCACCGTTGCCGCCGACGTATTGCCGTATTTCTGAATATTAATAAACGCTTTATCTTGGCTAATACCCGATAAATCACATAACGTTTGAATGATACGGATATTCGCTTGGTGTGGGATGACCACATCCACGTCTTGCTGCGCTAAACCACTGGTGGTTAACACTTGCGCCGCCGCCGCGCCCATGCCTTTAACGGCTCTTTTAAAGATCTCTTTACCAACAAAATCAAACGCCCAATAACCATTGTCGGCAGCAAAGCGATCCATTGAGCTACCAAACTTCGGCACCGCCAAAATATCACGCCCTTGAGCATCACAACCAATTTTGGCTTCTTGTAACCCAACCGGTTGCTCTGTACGACTCAACACTACCGCACCGGCACCATCACCAAATAAAACGGCGGTATCGCGTTTGGTCCAGTCAATATAAAAAGACAGTCTTTCTGCGCCAATCACTAAAGCATGTTGGTAGCGACCTGCCTGCATCAAGCGAGTGGCAGTTTCTAAACTGTAGATGAAACCGGTACAGGCAGCATTCAGATCAAAAGCGGCTGCGCTATCTATTGCTAAGTTCTGCTGAATTTTTGAAGCGATATTAGGAATGAGAGAATCGGGCGAACAAGTGGCAACAATAATCAAGTCAATCTCTTGAGCGTCAATCCCGGCACAAGCAATCGCGTGCTGAGCCGCTACGGTAGCTAACTCTGAGGTATTCACGTGGCTAATCCGGCGAGATTCAATCCCAGTGCGAGTGCGGATCCACTCATCATTAGTCTCTAAAAAGGTGCTTAAATCATCATTTGAGAGCGTGGCCGGTGGCAAACATTTACCCCAACCGGTAATTTCAGCATAATATTGAGTCATTATAATCCTGCTTTTCGTTGTTATGCTCTTGCTACTGGTAAGATTGATCAAATAGCAAGGAGATAGGCATTCATTTATTATTGGCGATGTTAAGCGCATTCACCTAACAAAACGACTAGTATACGCTGATTTGCCTAATCACGTTAAGCGCTGATCGGCAAAGCAACAAAACTAAAAGAGGAAACCATGTCAACGTTCACCACTCGCTGCCCAGCTTGCCATGGGCTTAATCGTATCCCAACAGCCCGAGTTTCTGAAAGCCCGCGCTGTGGAAAATGCCAAGCCGCACTGCTTGATGGGGCTCCGATTGAAGGTACAGCGGATAATCTAGAAGCGCTATTAGCCAGTGAACAACCGGTCGTCATCGACTTTTGGGCTCCTTGGTGTAATCCTTGTGTCGGTTTTGCCCCCATTTTTCATGACGTAGCCGCCGAACGTCAAGGGCAAGTGAGATTTATAAAAATCGACACTGAAGCTCAACAGGCGTTGGCAGGAAAATATCAGATTCGTAGCATTCCCACCCTGATGGTCTTTAAACAAGGCAAAAGAGTCGATGTTCTCAATGGTGCGTTACCAAAAAGTCAGTTTGAACAATGGCTAAACCAAGCATTAACCAAATAAATTATCCCGTAAAATAACATTTAAAGTTGGCATTTCACCGCCGATTATGCCAACTTTACTACGCTTAATCATAGCTTATGACTTGATAAATTTATTTTATCGTCATGAGCATTATTTTTCGTTTTACCTTTCTATTTTTAAGTCCCATATTCGCCGCGAAACCCAGTCCTATTCTTAATTCGAGGCGATAA
The DNA here is from genome assembly GCF_009904895.1 of Vibrio sp. V31_P5A7T61. Lineage (NCBI taxonomy): Bacteria > Pseudomonadati > Pseudomonadota > Gammaproteobacteria > Vibrionales > Vibrionaceae > Vibrio > Vibrio sp. V31_P5A7T61. Next base: position 73,930 of record NZ_WXWI01000012.1, on the reverse strand, counting down.
CTATGGACATGATTACTTCTCCCGTTCATCGTATTTCAGTACCGGTTATTGCGCTCACACTGTATGCCGTCGCTTCAGGATATTTGATGAGTGTCATCCCACTCATGCTGCCACATTATGGGTTGGAACTCTCTTTAGCCAGTTGGCTAGCCAGTGTGTTTTATGCCGGTTTATTGCTCGGCGCGCTGTTTATGGAGCAGTTAGTCAATCGCTTCGGACATCGCAATACTTTCATTGGCTGTCTATTAGTGCTGTTAACGTCTATCGTGATTTTGCCCGTTTTTGCCAATAGTCTAACTTGGCTTGGTGCACGTTTTATTGCTGGCATTGCCGTTGCGGGGGTATTCGTTGTAGTTGAGTCGTGGTTACTGCATGGTAATGAAAGTGGCCGCGCAAAACGATTAGGTATTTACATGGTATCGCTCTATGGCGGTACAGCGATGGGACAATTAGGGATTGGATACTTAGGCGTTAATGGTTTAATCCCATTTATTGCGATTGGCTCCTTATTATGCTTCGCAACGGTGATTTTAATCTTTGGTCAATCTGATCAACCGTCTACCGAAGCAGGACAAAGTCTGTCTTGGAAACAAATGACCAAATTAAGTCATGCTGCCATCATTGGCTGTTTAGTTTCAGGGCTGATATTGGGCGCTATTTATGGACTGATGCCAATAGAGTTGACACAACGTGGCATTAGTCACTCAGAAATCGGCAGCTTAATGGCATTAATTATTCTCGGCGCGATGGTCGTACAACCGATTGTTCCTTGGCTATCTAAGCATCTTGGCAGAACCTTATTAATGGCTTTCTTTTGTTTATTAGGCGCTTCTGCGGCGGTATTACCATTATTAGACAGTAGCGTTACGCTTCTCGCGATCAGTTTGTTTGTGCTCGGTATGGCAACGTTTGCTCTCTACCCGATTGCGATTAATTTAGGCTGCGATAAATTAGATGCCCATTACATTGTCTCAGCCACTCAAGTGATGCTGTTTAGCTACAGTATCGGCTCTGTATTAGGGCCCGTTATCGCTGATTGGTTTATCTACACCAATCAAAGCTTACTTGGTTATCTTTTTGTGACGTTATTGATCACTTGTTTGTACATGCTGTTGGCCAGCGTGAAAACCAAACGTCAATGGGTAGCTGGAGAATAAACAACACGCAATAAACTTGATTGAGTTCGCCCTTAAAAACCAGTATGCTGCGCGGCTTTAGGGCCACTTGGCCCTAAATTGATCGTCATCGAGCACAGAAGCATGAACCGTAAAAAGAAAATTAATCAAACACTACAAAAGCATCTTAAAAAGAAAAACGCCAAGCTACATGGCACCAATAAACCTCGTTATATTTCTAAAGCGGAGCGCGCCAAATTAGAAGCAGAACAAGCCGCTTTAGAAACCGTAACTACCGATGCTGAACAGCAAGCGGATAACGGATTACAGCAATAAAGCTTGCTCTATCGGAACAAATTGACTGGCGACATCAATTAAACTTTGTGCCGTCAGTCTTGGTACACCATAAACCTCAACCTTAACCTGAAAGCGCTGCTGAATACGTTCTACTAAAGGTTCAAAATCCCCATCACCGGACACTAAAACAACCGTATCGACTTGCTGAGCTAGCTCATAGGCATCAAGCGCAATTCCCACATCCCAATCTCCTTTCGCACTGCCATCACTACGTTGAATAAAAGGCTTTAGCATCACTTCAAAACCTACACCGCGTAAAATATGATGAAATTGCCGCTGTTGAGGCTCTTTACTGGCAATCGCATAAGCGTTCGCTTTAAATACGTGACGGCCTTGAGTCACTTGTTGCCAGAACTGGTTATAATTAAAGTGACGCCCGTATCGCTCTCGACAGGTGTAATAAACGTTTTGTACATCAACCAAAATGGCAATTTTTTCCATCTCATCCTGCTTATTTTATCAAATTCAACATAGCCCCAATGACTTGGCGTTTTCGGAAATACGAGAGCGGACTATCAACAATCGCACTTCGTCCACCGATGATGCAAACTTTACCACAGCGAACAATGTTCACTCACATAAAATAAGCAACTATTTTAGTATTTTAAACAGCATAAAAATTTATAAATTTGACTTTAAAACAAAATTGTCGCTATTATCTGCATCGAAAAATGGTTTGTACTCTAATCATTTATTTACCTTTTGACGTATTCATCACTTGTCTACACGTAGACGAGTGACGAATGCGAAGCACTTGTTGAGTCATCGTATGCAAAACGCTTTTAACAAATACAGCATTGAAACGACCGATTACCATGTCGGTAGAGACAATGTACAAAAATGGGGATTTGATGTTCATAATCCTGTCTTCGGTATTAGTGCCGGATTCATTCTACTGTTTCTTATCTCCATCATCTGGGTCGGTCCGGAGATAGCCAAATCTGCACTCGACACACTTAAAAATGGCATTATTCAACATTTTGATGCCTATTTCATGTGGATAACCAATTTCTTCCTTCTGTTTGCTATGGGATTAATGATCTCCCCTTTAGGTAAAATTCGCCTTGGTGGACGAGACGCAACCCCTGATCATTCCAGAATATCGTGGCTATCGATGCTTTTTGCTGCAGGCATGGGCATCGGTTTATTATTTTGGAGTGTCGCTGAGCCAACCGCTTATTATACCAATTGGTGGGGAACGCCCTTTAATGTCGAGGCTTATACATCAGAAGCAAAATCTCTTGCGATGGGTGCAACGCTATTTCACTGGGGGATTCACGGATGGGCGATTTATGCGATTGTCGCCTTAGCATTAGGTTTTTTCTCTTTTAATAAAGGCCTCCCACTCTCCATTCGTTCCGTGTTTTATCCTATTTTTGGTGACCGTGCATGGGGCTGGCTCGGTCATATTATTGATATTATGGCCGTATTAGCCACTTTATTTGGTTTAGCGACTTCATTAGGCTTAGGCGCTCAGCAAGCCACAAGTGGTATTAACTACGTGTTTGGTACCCAAGGTGGGATCGGGATGCAATTTGCCGTGATTGTCTTTGTGACCTTGATTGCCATCATCTCAGTGGTACGTGGTATCAACGGCGGCGTTAAAGTATTGAGTAATATCAATATGGCTTTTGCTCTCGCTTTATTGATTTTTATTATCAGTGTTAGCTTTAATACCACGCTACAATCGATTCCTGCGACCTTCATGGCTTACGTAAAAAACATTCTTCCCCTAAGTAATCCTCATGGTCGTGATGATGAAATCTGGATGCATGGTTGGACGGTCTTCTACTGGGCTTGGTGGATATCATGGTCACCTTTTGTCGGCATGTTTATTGCGCGGGTATCACGAGGCAGGACGGTACGTGAATTTATTCTTGTGGTGGTATTTATTCCAACCTTACTGATCATCGTTTGGATGTCAGTGTTTGGTGGGATCGCTTTAGAGCAGGTCTCTAACCAAATCGGAGAGCTAGGCACACATGGATTAACCGATATTTCGTTAACATTATTCCATGTCTACGAGCAATTACCGCTCGGTAACGCCTTATCGCTGATCTCGATCGTACTGATCCTGATCTTTTTCATTACTTCAGCCGATTCTGGTTCTCTGGTCATCGATAGTATTACCGCAGGAGGAAAAGTGGATGCTCCGGTATTACAACGTATATTCTGGGCAACGGTCGGTGGTTCAATTGCTGCCGTACTACTTTGGGTTGGGGGTTCAGAGGCGCTACAAGCGCTGCAATCCGGCGTCGTCGCCACAGCTCTGCCTTTTAGCTTTGTATTGCTACTGATGTGTGTAAGCTTAATCAAAGGATTAAGAACCGAGCAAGCGCTTTACTCTTAATCCATCTGATCAAAATAAAAAAGCCAGCCACGATTAATAGGCTGGCTTTTTTCTAATTGGAATATCCGCACTCAATATCATTAAGTTATATAGAGAGATTAATATCGCGGCGATATAAATGAAAAAGTAGAAACAACGGAGACAAAAAAACCAGCATCTAGGCTGGTTACTTAAAAATATGGAGGCGCGTCCCGGAGTCGAACCGAGGTTCACGGATTTGCAATCCGCTGCATGGCCACTCTGCCAACGCGCCTTTGTATCAGTTTCTATTTTGGCTGATGGTGCCCCGGGCCGGACTTGAACCGGCACGACTCGAAAGTCGAGGGATTTTAAATCCCTTGTGTCTACCAATTTCACCACCAGGGCAACGCAAATTGCGGTATGGCAACACCATCTGCTCTTTCGGGCTTTGCCCTGAGAACGAGGCGTACTTTACCGTATTCCTCAGCAAGGTCAATAAAAAAATGTGATTTATCAATCAAGTGATCAATAAATGAACCAGACAGTATAATAGACAACCGAACCGAACAAAGTTCAAACACCGAGTAGGCTTTATTCTCTAGATTGATGCTTTAAAATAAAAGTAAGATTTCTGCATTACTTGATGATGATGGGGCCAACCACATCATCTCACCCCTCAGCATTGCAGCCTCAATGTATTAGCCCATCAGAATTTTTTTAATTTTTAGACTACCGGACCTTATCCTTTACAACCATTAAGCATAATGAACATATTCAATAATCACTTGATTACCTTCTATTGACACATGCTGAATATCACCATCAATGATCACACGACTGGTTAAACTGATCGATTGCTGATTATAAGCAGCCGCCGTTTTTAAACTCGGTATCACCATATGGGGTTCAATATGCAAATGTCGACAAAACTGGCTAATAAAAGTCATCGACAAAGGACTATCACCGCGCAGAAGTTGAGAAAACTCTACTTGGGTTAAGTTGAGTCGTTTCGCCATCTGCATCTGAGTTAAATGCATTTTGGCTTTTTGTGACATCCATACGTTGTATAAGGCTTGGCGGTCTTCAGCGCTAAACTCCATTATTTATCCTTTAACGAGTGCAACAGGTAATCATTGCACAGGATGACAAAAAGGATCCATGATGATGTCAGTGGGAAGTTAAGGTCTGTTTAAATTTATTTAACTTAATTTTTAATATAACTCGACCGCTGGCGATAGCTAGCTCATTAAATACATTGATCAAGCGATAAATAGGATGAGCGAGCACTAGAGATATCGATAACCTCCTTTGCATCACCATACATAGAAAAGAGACACAGCAGAGAAAAAATTTCTCTGCTGTGTCATTCATGATAAAGGGATTTTAAAACCAGCTTGCGAATAAACGTTTGATTCTATCTAAGGTTCGTTTAAACCAACCGCCTTGCTCAACGCTTTCTAAAGCCACCAAGGAAGCTTCACCGACCTTGCGATCATCGACTTGATAAATCACTTTACCAACAATATCACCTTTTTGGATCGGGGCTTGTAAATCCTTATTCATTTCGATCAAGCCACTGAGCTTAGGTAACTCACCTTTAACCACAGTTAAATAGGTTGTCTCAGCGACCCCAACAGGTAACTGATCTTTTTTGCCCATCCACACTCTCGCCTGCTCAATCGGCTCTCCAGCTTGATGAGGCGCTATGGTTTCAAAGAAACGGAAGCCATAGCTTAGCAACTGCTTACTATCGGCTTCTCGGCCTTTAGCGCTATTGGAACCCATAACGACAGAGATCAAACGCATGTTACCATTGGTCGCCGAGGTGGTTAGACTAAAACCAGCCCCGCTAGTAAACCCTGTCTTCATACCATCGACATTGATGCTCCGATCACGTAATAAACCGTTACGGTTGTATTGAGTGATGCCGTTATAAGTAAACGACGTTTCACTATAGAGCGGGTAAATTTCTGGTAGATCACGAATAATCGCTTGCGCCAGCTTAGCGATATCATAAGGCGTACTGTATAGACCTGAACTGTCTAATCCATGCGGATTGGTAAACGCCGTATTCGTTAGCCCAAGCGTTGCAGCCCAAGAATTCATTAAATCAACAAACGCATTTTCAGAACCAGCCACATGTTCTGCGATAGCCACACTCGCATCATTACCAGATTGAACAATCAAGCCGCGATACAAATCCATCATATTGACTTTCGTGCCTACCTCAATAAACATTTTTGAGGAATCGGGAAAGTTTCTCGCCCATGCTCTTTGGCTAATTACCACTTGATCATCAGGGCTAATGTTACCCCGCTTCATTTCTTGTCCGGCAACGTATGACGTCATCAGTTTCGTTAAACTCGCTGGATTCAATTTATTATGAGCATTGTGTTCAACTAAAACCGTACCCGTATGGTAATCCATCAAGACATAACCTTTCGCAGAAAGCTGCGGAGGATTGGGTACCACAATCGGTGTTGCATTACTTACCAGGGGAATAAAAGACAAGCACGTCGCAGAAACGACAATAGACTTGATATTTTTCATAACTCGCATCCCAAAATCAAAGAGAAAAATAGTATAACTAACTGACTAGATTACCCTGTTTTTCTTTACTCACTCTTACAGTAGTGTAAATGAACGTAACAAGCCTTCCCATACTTAACCACTGGAAAAGCGAAAAGTGCCAACAATTCGCCTTTATCACTGAGAATGTGTGCGTTAGTTAACAAAAAACCGAGCCTGATGACTCGGTTTGAAAGTAGATGCAGCCAAACAATTTAGGCTTTATTTTGATTGGCTGACCAAACGTACAGCAATTCTAGTGCGATGGTAGCACCAGCTAGCGCGGTCATTTCACTTTGATCGTAGGCAGGAGCGACTTCAACCACATCCATCCCGACTAAGTTGATACCTTTCAACGCGCGAATAATTTTCAAAATTTTATCGGTATTAAGTCCACCGCACACCGGTGTACCAGTACCTGGAGCAAACGCTGGATCGAGGCAATCGATATCAAAGGTTAAATATACCGGTTTGTCTGCAATGATAGTGCGAATTTGCTGCACAATCTCTTCCACCGACATATCGTTGGCTTGCATCGCGTTGATAACATTAAAGCCATGTCCTTCTTGCTTATACTCAGTACGAATACCAATTTGCACCGAATGTTTAGGGGAAATCAATCCCTCTTTCGGCGCATGATAAAACATCGTCCCATGATCATAAGCACTGCCATTAGCATAAGTATCCGTGTGTGCATCAAAATGAATCAACGCCATTTCGCCGAACTGCTTAGCATGAGCACGCAAAATCGGTAAGGTCACAAAGTGATCGCCCCCGAGAGCCAACAAGGTTTTACCATTTTTGATGATTTCACCCGCCGCTGCTTCAAGACGATAGGTAAAATCTTCCGCATCGCCGCAATCGAACACTAAATCACCAGCGTCAATCACTTTCGTCTGGGCAAATAAGTTGAAATCCCATGGGAATTTCTTTCCTTCCCAAGCAAGATTCACTGAAGCACGACGAATCGCATCTGGCCCCATACGAGCGCCAGAACGACCTGAAGTCGCCATATCTAACGGCACACCCAGTACGACCACATCGGCATCGCTATCAATCGGGTTTCTCACATACGGACGACGGACAAAGGTCATCGCATTGGAGTAGAGTGAATAATCAGTTTTCGTAAACAAATCATTCATTTAAAAATCCTCTAAATAAGTATAACCACTCAAGCCTTGCTCTAGCTCTGCTAAAACAATCTCTTGCTCTGCGGCCGCCACACGTTGGCTGACCAATTGACGGTAATTAGCACGAATCGCATCAACATCAATATGCACATAGCGCATCATGTCTTCTACGGTATCGCCTTCATTGATCGAGGTAATTTCCGCGTCTCCGCTGTCAGTAATATTGACCACCACACTGTGGGTATCACCAAACAGATTGTGCATATCACCCAAAATCTCCTGATAAGCACCCACTAAGAAAAAGCCCATTAAATACGGTTTATCCTTTGACCAAGCCGGCACCGGAAGAGTCGTTTCAATCCCTTGCCCCTCAACGTACTGCTCAATCGCACCGTCTGAATCACAGGTGATGTCTAGCATGACGGCACGGCGATCTTCAACATTTTGTAAATCGGACAAAGGAAGCACAGGGAACACTTGATCAATACCCCATGCATCCGGTAATGATTGAAATAAAGAGAAGTTAACAAAGAATTTGTCCGCTAATCTTTCTTGCAGCTCATCAAGAATGGGGCGATGGAAACGATTCTTAGTGCTCATTTTCAAACGTAATTCATAGTAAATACGCAGTGAAAGCTGCTCAATCCATGCACGGTGTTGTAAGTTGATCACGCCCGAAGCAAACAGAGTATGCGCTTCTGATAAATCACTTTGCGTATCATTATAAATTTCAATTAATGCACGTGCATCGGTACCTTCTCGTAAGGTTTCCCAACTGCGCCACATATTTTGCATCAGCACCGGCGCATCCGTTTCTGGCTCGCTGATCTGCTCAGGCATATACGCTTCTGTACCAATAACATTGGTAATCAACACCGCGTGGTGAGCGGTGATTGAGCGACCGGATTCAGAAATAATAATCGGTTTCGGTTGCTCATACAGATTACACATATCAGCAACAACATTGACAATGTTGCGTGCGTATTCTTGTAAACCATAGTTCATCGAGTTCGATGATTGGCTTCGCGTACCGTCATAATCAATCGCTAAACCGCCGCCGACATCAAAATAATCGATCTGCGCACTAAGCTCTCTGAGCTCACAATAAAAACGAGCAGCTTCATTGACCCCATTACGTACGTCACGAATGTTGGCCATTTGTGAACCTAAATGGAAGTGCACCAGTTGCAAAGCTTCAAGTTGATTTTCAGCTCGCAGACGCTCGACCACTGTTAACACTTGTGAAGCCGCTAAACCAAATTTGGATTTTTCACCGCCACTGGATTGCCATTTACCCGCCCCTTGCGACGCTAAACGAATACGGAGCCCTAGACGAGGTTTCACGCCAAGACTCTTGGCTTCTTTTAGGATCAGATCGAGTTCTGAAAGCTTCTCCAAGACGATGAAAACTTTGTGACCTAATTTTTCACCGATTAACGCTAAACGAATGTATTCGCGATCTTTATAACCATTACAAACGATCACTGAACTGGCTTGTTGCGCCATCGCTAGCACGGCGAGCAGCTCGGGTTTACTGCCTGCTTCAAGGCCCAATTGCTTAGTTTCGAGTTCAGCTTGACTGGCTAATATTTCGTCCACTACTTCTTTTTGTTGGTTCACTTTAATCGGATAGACCAACAAATATTTATTAGGGTAATCACACTCTTCAATCGCTTGATTAAAAGCGTCACAAATATTGTGCACACGTTGGTGCAGAATCTGTGGGAAACGAACCAATACCGGAAGATTAAGATTACGAGCTTCAAGTTGTTTGACTATCGAGCTCAATGCGGTCGGATGAGCATTATCCTTTCTTGGTGACACGGTCACTTCACCATGGTCATCAATGCCATAAAAACCTTGGCTCCAATAATGAACATTGTAGTCCGCACGAACACGATCTAATTTGGATGATTTTTCCACTTGATATCTCACAAAAACAGAGAGAATGTAGTGACAGCCACATCATGCCATCACACCTGACACCCTAAATGTCACGCGCTTTATCGGTGAAAAGAGAGGGTGTGTCTAATGATAATAATTTGTCGTTAAGACAAGCTTTAGTTATGGCTAGCACCAATGAGCAAAAATCATAAAAACCTCCGTATTCCATCGCTCCATAGACAGTCAATGAACGCCTTTCATCGATTAGAGAAGCCAGAGCCATTTGGTTGTTAAATCGCCAAAATTATCCAAATCGCTATCGCGGCTTTAAGTACCAAAGGACAATCTTAATTGTGGTTGATTAACGCATTGAAGTTTTTGTTACTGTACAGTGATTCAAAATCGGGCTCTTCAAGAATTAAATCGCGCATTGAAGGGCTTATCTCTATCGCCCGTTGAATATCTTCCAACGCTTGTTCATCTGCGCCTAAACGAGCATAAGCACACGCGCGCTGATACAACGCAGGCCCGTTATCGTCATCGAGTTCTAACACTCGGTTACATAAACTCATCGCCCAGTGATATTCTTGCATTTCCATAACGGCATCAGCTTTATAGGTTAACGCTTCGAGATCGCCAGGACGAATTTTGAGGATTTCGTCATACACTTCAATTCGCTGTTCTGCCGTCTGCACACTTTGCGATCTCAGCCATAAATTATGGATCTCATTAATCACTTCAATTTCACGGTTATTGTCAGTAATAATCCGGCTTTTGCGCTTTAAATCTTGCTCTAAAGCGACAAACTTACGTTCATATTCTTGAGCGATTTTATTAATGCTTTTATCGGCCATCTCCCGAGTATTATGTTTCACTTCACGCAGCGATTGCCAACCAATTAAAGCCACTAAAGAAGCCACACCAGCAATGACATAGAAAAAGTAAGTCACGGTAACATTAGAATAACTCAATGACCGATCGGCGACGGACAATTCACGGTCGGTAATTTGAATGGTTAAGCGACGTTCTAAATCTTGTTGATCCTGACGTAATGCTCTCAATTCATCGAGGATGTAACGTTCGACTAATGGCCTATCCAAAAGGGGCGATTCTGAATATGGCGGCTCACGATCTTCCTGTGCCCAAGCGACTGACCCTATCAGCATCACCATGGCAAAGATTATTCGGTAAATGTGTCGCACGTACTACGCTCCTTACTGTTTTACTGCCACGTTTCGTTTAGCGATTGATTTAGCTTGCAGTGGTGTCGATATTAACGGCATGATTTCGACTTATCACATGATCATCAGAATCATGGAAATACACACCCTGTTCATCCACCACTCACCTTATATGACTTGGAGATGCCAATGGAAAACATTTCAATTCAAAGCATCAGCAACCAAAAAACGGGCATATTTTTTATAATTAAGCGTTAATATTAACAAATTTAAGTCAAAAAATCATCAAAACGCTTAACAAGCAGCATAAAAATTGTTTCGAACTCTATCCATACTTTCTCTATCCTACCTCCACGAAAATAATTCGATTGAAATTCCGTATATTTCAGTTATTTTCACTGCCATTTAATGGATTCATCCCACATCACTTGCCGTTGCAGGTAAGCGACAGATAAGAGTCGAGCATGACTCTCATCATCCCTATAAAGATAGATAGATAAACCATACGATTGGAGAGCAACGAACCTAGCCAGCATCGCTGCGTTTCAAGTAGGAAGAGGATAACTGTATTATGCAAGTGCTTTCTTTATTACAAGATAACTACCAATGGGCACTCTCTGTGCTCATCTTACTGCTCTATCCTAAACTGGTTTTTTTGAGTTTGCGGGTATTGGATAAAACCGTTGGGCAACGGGAAGATAGTGACCGATTACAGCGGGTTAAATGGCTACTCAAAACCTCGCTTTTTGTGATGATTCTCTTAGGGATCATGATGATCTGGGGGATCGAATTACGTGGGCTATTGGTGATCGGCTCTTCGTTGTTTGCTTTGATCGGGGTGGCTTTATTCGCAAGCTGGTCTTTACTCAGTAATATTACCTCCTTCTTAGTGCTGTTTATCCAAAATCACTGCCGAATCGGATCTTGGGTAAAAATCATCGATGGGGGTAACTTTATCGAAGGACGATTGGTAGATATGACGCTATTTAATGTCGTACTCGAAACCTTAGACGGTAATCGAGTTCTCTACCCGAATAATTTATTTATTGTTCGTCCAGTTGTGGTTCTCGCCAAAGCTCCCGAAAAAAGTGCCAAAAAAACACAAAAAAAACAATTACCAAAGCTATCACATCGAAGTATTGATTGATGTTCACCGCTACCCTGATCAAAGGCTGAATAATCAGCCTTTGATGTCCAAACCGTGTATCTCCGAACGACTACGCGTTCGCGATTTGACGATGCCCCTCTTCAAGATGAACAAAATCAACCAGATCATCCCCTGACACTTGATACGCTTGTCCAAAACCTTTCACAAATAATCCATGCTCTGGCTTTAAGCAAAATAGTGAGAAGTCTTCAAGTTGACTGAGGTTATCAATAATGTCACCAAATCGCTGTTGCATTTGTTCAATCACCTGTTGCCATAGCGGCGAGTGACGTTCAATCATGCTCGCTTGGGCATCAAACGTTAACCGCTTGCGGGCAAACAGCTGCTTAGCCGTCGATTCATCTTCAATCATCATGATCGATACTTGAGGGTTGACCGCTAAATTACGCGCATGACGCGCAATATGAGAAATCAGAATAAAGTAGCCTGCTTGATTTTGTACAAAGGGAGCATAACTTACATTTGGTTTACCTTGTGCATCAACCGTCGCGAGCTGTAATGTCGTGCGCTGTTGACGAAACTCTTTAATTTCTGGCTCTAAACGGCCTTGTAGTCTTTCTTGTTTAACTTGCTGTTCCATTGACGTTCTCCTTACCAGGCGATTATTTAAATTGTTGTTGCATCGTTTGAAAACGATCGACCTGCTGAGCGATAAGCTCTCGCTTGTCATCGCGGCCTAAATAAATCTTAAAAATAGAATCCCCCTGCTGAGTGAAAAAACCAAAATAGTGGCTCTCTCGCCCCATAAAAGGTTTACTGACCAAAGCAACGTGATCAATCAACTCTAATTTTAAGTGGCCATGAAGTTGGCCTGGTTGCCCCAACAAGTTGTAGTAACCACGCGCCATTTTACCCTTCGGTAACGGGGCTTTGATTTCAAAAATAGAGTCAAATGACTGCACGATAGTGGTCACGTTTGTCCCCCAGTCAGCAATCTCCGTTAATACCATCTGCGCATGATCACCCGAGAGCAGGGTAACCATTTCGTTAGGAAAAGCAGACACGACAGCAAATTCACTCACGCTTAAACGTTCAGCAATCTGTGCTGGGAGTAATGCGGGCTCATCATTTAATAACTGCGCCACTTGGTGTGATAATTGTTCCATTTTGTTATCCAATACGATTACGTGAGTACCTCAACGCGGCTAAGAATAATTAGACACAAACGATAATGCAATTGATAATTGATATTGTTTGTATTATGAGTAATAATTTGCGCTCTTGAAACCAGAAATAGCCAATACCGCGGCAGCTTCACGTAGGCTGGGTATAACGTGGCCCATTTAGTTAATGAGCAGCATTATGAAATTGTCCATACCTTTTATTCGGCGACTTGCCAGTGTTTTATTCCTCTTGTGCGCTCATCATTTATCGGCAGCGGAGCGTGTGATCAGTGCAGGGAGCAGTGTTACTGAACTTATCTTTGCGTTAGGTGGACAAGATCAGCTCATTGCGGTTGATGTAACCAGCAATGAACCGCGCACGCGTGAATTACCTCAAGTGGGTTATCACCGACAGCTCTCGGCAGAAGGCTTGTTAGCGTTGAATCCAACCCAATTAATTGGCTCAGAGGAAATGGGACCAGAAAGTACCCTACGCCAGCTACGCTCTGCAGGTATCAAAGTCAATATCATCAACAGTGATCCTCATCCGCAAGGTTTGCTTGAACGTATCGACCAAATCGCCCAGTTAATTGACCGCCAATCGGTAGCGAAAACATTAAAACATCAAGTGAATGGGACATTAGAGCAACTTAAAGAGGGACAGCCTGATCAATCGCCACTCAAGGTGCTATTTTTACTGCTCCATGAAGGGCGAGCAGCCAACGTCGCGGGCTCAAATACCATTCCTGATACGCTGATCACTTTAGCTGGCGCTCGTAATCCTGCTGCGGAGATGATTTCAGCCTATAAACCCTTATCGATGGAAGCGCTGATCACCATGCAGCCAGACGTTATTTTGGTCAGCGGCCGTAGCTATGATCAGCTCGGCGGAGCAGAGGCGATTCTAGAAGCACTGCCGATGTTAAAAGCGACACCTGCGGGTATCCATCAACGCATCATTACCATTGATGGTCATGCACTCGTCGGCGGCGTCGGCCTGAAAACCATTCAAGAAGCACTGCGTTTGCAAGCGCTGCTCTATCCAAAGGGATAATAGCCGTGTTACGTCATGTGCCTATTCATCTATTACTTATTGCCTTAGCGCTAAGTTTGGGAATATTAAGTTTAGCTTCCATTACCGTTGGACCTATGTCGATCAGTTTTCGAGATAGCCTATATAGCTTACTATTTCGCTCTGATGATATTGCGACTCATATTAATCTGGTTATTCACCAAATTCGTCTCCCACGCACTCTCCTGTGTTTATTGGTTGGTGCAATATTAGCGCTCTGCGGGGTTGTTATGCAGGGCTTGTTTCGTAACCCTCTCGCTGAACCAGGGATCATTGGGGTATCTGCAGGTGCGTCATTAGGCGCAGCGCTCGCCATTGTATTACTCGCCTCTTTTGAATTGAATGCCACATGGATGAACATGTTCACGCTCCCCTTGTGTGCTTTTATCGGCGGAGTATTAACAACGTTACTGGTTTATCGACTAGGCACCAGTCAATTGGGAACTTCAGTGACCATCATGCTATTGGCTGGCGTAGCGATCAGTGCGCTTTCTGGGGCAGGGATTGGCTATTTAAATTTTCTGGCTGACGATCAAATGCTGCGTGATCTAACCCTATGGTCGATGGGTTCATTTGCTGGCGCTAATTGGACACAAATCTATTTGTGTCTATTCGCACTGGGAATATTAGCTTATTGCTTTCATCGTCGAGCGATGGCACTGAATGCGCTTTTGCTGGGTGAATCGGAAGCTCGCCACCTAGGTATTGGCACTCAGCAACTCAAGCGAGCGCTGATCATACTTTGCGCCGCAGGCGTTGGTATCACGGTCAGCGTGGCTGGGATGATTGGTTTTGTCGGCTTGGTCGTGCCCCATTTAGGGCGGATGCTCGTTGGCCCTGATCATCGATATTTATTACCCGTCTCCGCTCTCCTTGGTGCATTACTGCTGACTTGCGCCGATATGTTTGCCCGAGTTGCCGTTGCACCAAGTGAATTACCGATCGGGATTGTCACAGCGCTCGTCGGTGCTCCCTTTTTTCTCTATTTACTGTTTAAACAAAAAGGGAAACTGTTTTAATGCTTACTCCAGCGATTCAAGCGCATCACTTAACGGTCTGTTTTCATTCAAAATCGATATTAAAAGATATCAATATTGAACTCCATCATGGCGAAGTCACCGCTTTACTTGGTCCTAATGGTGCGGGGAAAAGTACCTTATTGAAGGCGTTAAGTGGCGAGATTGACACCCACTCTCGCATTCGTTTCTTCGGCCAACCTCGCGAAAACTGGTCAGCAAAGACCTTAGCAAAGCATGTCGGTATTTTACCGCAAAGTAGCTCATTAAACTTTCCATTTACGGCTCAAGAAGTGGTCGAACTTGGTGCAATCCCGCTTGATATTGGCCATCGACAAACTCGGCAATTAGCGCGTTATTATATGCAAAAGACCGATGTTTTACCGTTAGCTAATAGGCTCTATCCTGAACTCTCAGGAGGAGAAAAACAGCGTTTACATTTAGCAAGAGTGCTCACCCAACTGCATCAATCCGGTGCGCAAAAAGTCTTAATGCTTGATGAACCCACCTCGGCATTAGACTTGGCGCACCAACATAATACCTTGCTTATCGCTCGTCAGTTAGCTCGTGAAGAACAATGCGCCGTCGTGATTGTCTTACATGATTTGAACTTAGCGGCGCAATACGCCGATCGGATGGTGATTCTTCATCAAGGGCACATTGTCTGTGATGCTCCACCGTGGCAAGCTCTGAGCGCCGAGATGATCAAGCAGGTCTATGACCATCATTCGATGGTCGCCCCTCACCCGACGTTAGATTTCCCAATGGTCTACCCGGTTTAATCAAGCTCACTCATCGCAATGATCGATTTACCAATCAACCACTCTAATTGTTGGCGACTTTGTGGTCCCCATTTGTCGTCAACCAGTTTATAAAGCCGACTCATCATTTGCGCTGAAAAAAACTCGGCACGCTCAGCCATGACCACATGTTGAAACAATAAACGCAGTGTTGCCATAAAAGTCGGAGTCGTGCGTAGCGCCTTCAACCAGCTTTCTGCAAATTCATTCAACCCTTGTTCTAGCTCTAAATGTTCCGTGAATTGGTGAAAAATTTTGCTTTCTAACGCTAACGCAAAATCAGTTTTCTTAGGGAAGTGATGACTAATACCCGTTCTCGAGACCCCAGTCTGCTGACTTAATGTGGTATAAGACATTTTGTCGTATCCCAACCTGAGCAGTTGATCGATAACGGCATCCATAATTCTTTGAATCGTAATTTCAGTATCTTCTTTACTACGTTTTGGCATGGCTCATGCTCTTCATCAAAGGGTGATTATTCGGCTAGATAGTTCAAAGACTGTTGTTCTTGCGAGGTTAAATAGTCAGCAAACCGTCGGGATCATCTTACAAAGTCTTAATGAAGACAATGAAACCGGTAGCATTATGACAAAAAACTGTCACTCATTCGCACAAACTCTTGACGCATATCACAAGATATTGCCACGTACTCATCGTTCATCTACGCTTCACTGACTACTCAATCATAGTATGAATAATTGATTTATCTAGATTATGCCCAGATAACCACTTCAACTGATATCAACATTAACCAATTCCATCGCAAGCGGATATTAAGTGGTAAGCGACATCATAGCAGGCTAAAATAGCCTTAGTTTTTATAAGAGGATAATGAGATGACCAATCAATGCTACGTAGAAGATGAAGTATGTGAAGCCTGTGGTGTTGCCGGAGAAATGGGATTTATCATTAAAGAAGGTGACGAAGTTGCCGAAGTCACCATTTTTGCGACCGAACAAGATTTACTTCAACAAGAGTTTGATAAATACCTACAACTCGCTCAACAAGTGTGTGCCAACGTTGAATATCAAATTCTTCCTACTCAAGAAGCCAATAAACTGCATGCTCAATTCAAGTTTGAAGTCAGTGCGGAAAAGTTGATTTTTGAGCTTAAGTCGCGTTCATTATTCCGCTAAAGTGCTCAGGTGAGCGATCACTCGCTCGCCTGATACCCGCAGCAATACAAAGGTACAACCATTCATTGAAAATCCGCAGCATTAGACCGATACTTTTACCGTGGTCACCAATACAAGGATGTCAGCCATGCGGCGCTGGTTACTGGGTGTATTGAGCTTACTATGCGCACTGCCTTTGCTCGCCATCCCTCTTGATTATTATAAAATACTCAACCATTTGGATAATTATGGTAACCTCAATTTACGCAATAAACCTTATACTGAATTGCCTAATGGCCTTGAAGTCAAAGGCAACCTTAATATTGCGCAAACCTCGATTAAAAGTCTGCCTCCTCAACTTCGCGTAGAAGGCAGTTTGGAAGCGAGTAATAGCCAACTGCAACGTATCCCTCGCGGAACCTTTATTCGTGGTTATGCGAATCTACTCGGCTCACAAATCACCCGTTGGCCTGCTGGCGTTAATGTCGGAGGGTACATCAATTTGACCGATACCCCGCTTGAGCAGCTACCGCCAAGGTTGGTCGTTAAGGGAGATTTAAGCGTCGTCAGAACCCCACTAGCCGAACTTCCAGAAGGCTTGGTCGTTCAAGGTGATCTGTATATTGGCGGTTCCCAGATCACCCGTTTTCCAGACACCATGACGGTCAATGGCAACATCTTTTTAGGAGGGAATCAGATTCAACAATGGCCGACCAATCTTACCTTAGGCGGAGCCGTCGCCCGATAAGAATTAGCTTAGCTGAAATGAATTAAGGCATCTCACCTAAAATCAATTGACACAGTTGTTGATACTGTTCAACTTGACTGGCAAACAGGGTCTCAATGACTAGCGCTTCTTTTACCCCTGACAGACGGCGCTTTCGTGCCTCACGCACCAATAATGCCAAATGATACTCTTTACTGATCCCAAGATGGCTGTCTGGCGTCCATTGACTCAATACTTGACTTAAACCGGTGAGTTTGAGTTTGGGTTCAAAGTTTTGTACTTCATACTTCAGCACTTGCAATAAATGAGGATACACTGGAGTTGTAGAGACAGGCTGTTGTAAGCGTTGTAAAATACTGCTGCTCAAGTCATTGTGTTTAATCGTTCCAGCCTGCGAAGGAAACGGACAGCGCAGGCGGACTGAAAAATCCACTCGTGTGATTTGAGTATTCGGAAAAAAAGTTAATGCACACAAGCAATCGATGGGAATCCATAATGCTTGGTGGGCTTCTATGGCGTATTCATGTTTGCCAAGTCGAAATAAGACTAAACCGTGATTCACTTGGATTAAGCTATGCTTACTCGTTCGTTTTCGCGCCGTCACTTGCAAATAAGGAAAAGTACAAGTTTCAGATTGAATCGCGTAGTTCATGGTTGGCCTCATGCATTTTAAGGGCGCTAAGAGTAACGCTTCTTGATAAAAAAGCCAACTGAACTGAACCTTATCAGACTGATTCTGGTCTGACCTTGTAAATTATGTGCTTATGATAGCTGCGAGTCACTCAGAGTATGCGTAGAATAGGCGAGCTTTTTATTTGATGTACAATACTATGACCTCAACCAACGATCCTTATTTAGATATACGTCCTTATAATGACGATGAAATTCCTGCGGCGCTTGACCGTTTAATCAATGATGAAGAATTTATCTCGGCGATTTTGCAGCACCGTTTTGCTCACCAACCTGCTTGGCTCAGACCACTATTGAGCCCTATCGTAAAAATCTATTTGAAATTTAAGTGGGCCAAACTGACTTCGGTTGAAGCCATTCAGCTAGAGGTAAAGAAATATCTCGATCAAACCTTGGAACATACCACCAATGGCGTTACTTATAGTGGGCTTGATCAATTAGATAAAAATCGCTCTTACCTTTTTATCTCTAATCATCGCGATATCGCCATGGATCCTGCGTTAGTTAATTATGGTCTGCATAAAAGCGGTCATCGAACGGTACGCATTGCGATTGGCGATAACTTATTGAAGAAACCCTGTGCCACGGAATTAATGCGTCTGAATAAAAGCTTTATCGTGCAACGTTCTGCTAAAGGACCGCGCGAAATGATGAAGATGCTCGGTACGCTATCAGGCTACATTAAGCACTCGCTGGAGACGGGTAACTCGATCTGGATCGCCCAGAAAGAAGGACGGGCCAAAGATGGTAACGATTTTACTGATGCGGCGATTTTAAAAATGTTTCATGTCGAAGGACGTAAACAAAAAGTTGATTTTGCTGAATATATGCAATCACTTAATATTGTACCGGTATCAATTGCTTATGAAAATGACCCTTGCGACGTCGCCAAAGCACGCGAACTGTATGAAAAAGCGACTCACGGCCAATACCAAAAAGCCGAATTTGAAGATATTGAAAGCATTATTCAAGGGATTGTTGGCGAAAAAGGACGAATCCATGTTGCCTTTGGTGACGTAATTAGCGAGCCTTTTGCTACTCCAGAAGCCTTAGCCGATGAAATTGATCGCCAAATTCACGCTAATTATCGTCTCTATCCAATCAACTACTTGGCGGCGAATGTCGACCACGAGGAGATACAGGATGAGCATAAAGTGCAACTGGAAGCGAAGTTAGCTCAACTCCCTGTTGATGCTCAACGTTATTTGCTCGACAGTTACGCCAATCCTGTACGCAATAAAGCTTAATTGTTGCCCACTTAATTGAGCCACTCCTGACATTTCAGGAGTGGCTTTTTCTTTTGGCCTGTCGCCGATTTATGAGCTTATTACTTCAATATCGGTTTCAGGAACACTGCAACACGCCAATACTTTACCAAGATGGCGTTCATGATCGGGCAAAGCCAATGCCTCCGGTTGTTCAACACGACCCGATTGCACCGTCACTTTACAAGCGCCACAAAAACCCGCTCGACAACTGTTGGCCACTTTTAAACCCGCTCGCTCGGCTTGCTCAAGCAACGTGGTCTGGTTATCGCCTTGAAACGCCTTTCCATCGAGTGTGATGGTGAGGGGCTGATACGCTCGATTAACCGATGGTGTCACCGTAAAGACCTCCTGGTGATAAGCCGTTTCTGGAACACCTAGCTTCAGCAACAGGTTTTTCGCTTTTTGCATAAATCCATCTGGCCCACAGACAAAAACCTGCCTCTGTATCACATTCTCTATTTTTTTGAGATGAGATAAGGATAGTCGTCCTTTTAAAGCAGGCCAATCGATAGAAGGCTGAGTCAAACTGATCATCAGCGTTAAGCCCGAATGAGCAGAGCGTAAAGCGTCTAGCTCATCACGAGCGGGAATATCGGCTTCACTACGGCATTGGTGATAAAATACAATATCTTGCATCATTTGGTGGTCCGCTAAATAACGCAACATCGATAACATCGGCGTAATGCCACTGCCCGCAGACAAGAATAATAGCGGCTGAGATAAATGCTCATTGCGCAAATGAAAATTTCCCTCAACAGATTGGGCGACTAAACTCTCCCCCACCTGAAGATGTTCCAATAACCAATGAGACACTTGCCCACCATCGATCGCCTTAACGGAAATCGCTAAACGCCCCGGCCGAGAAGGGCTTGAAGAAAGCGTATAGCGACGATGATGCACTTTACCGTCAATAATCACTTCAATCGGTAAATGTTGGCCGGGGAAATACTCGGGGAAATCACTGCGTTGTGGCTCTAACCAAAAAGTCACAAAATTATTGGCGATGGTCTCGCGTTCAACGCAACGCATTTGATAGTGGCGCTGTCCTTGGTCAAGGTAGTGCTCTTTTTCTTTGTATTCCAACACTTCGATCGGATCATTAACCGAGATCATTCCTTCATTTTTGGCAATCAAGTTTTGACCGAAAAACACGCCGCCGCGTTGATTGGCACGAAATTGAGCTAAGGTTCTTAACGGTTCCGTACTGGGGCGAAACTGCCCCGTACTCATATCAACCGTGGTCAAAATACAGCGTTCACAGGGTTTGACCAGTTCAAATTCAACCTGACCAATTCTGATCCGCTTCCAGCTATCTTCGATGAAAGGCTCCCCGCCAGAAACGACCAAGTTGGTTCGAAATTGCGTCATGCTATGTCGCTCTGGGCTACGGCGGTTCAACTCATCCAACGACGCTTGGCTAATTAATAACAGGGGATAACCATCAGCAAAGCTGACATTGCTGCCGACTTTCTCGCGTACTCGATTGGACTGCTCACCTGTAAAGAGTAATTCAACCCGCTGACCCAACGCAGCACTGAACCAATCATCCGCTTCGTCGGTGGTGGTATAAGCGGTAAAATTATCATCCCAGACTTGAGCCTGCGCCACTTGGCGTTTAAACGTACTATAACGCAGCGTTAAGGGCTCACGACCTGGCGCAGTAAAAATCAATCCATCGGCGGTTAATGCTGAGCGAATCGCCACCATAGCTGGGTACTTTCGCGCCGTTACCATACTGCCATCCGCCAAAGCAACCATGAAACGGCGATCAAACATCAACCCTTGTTTTTCAACCCAAGCGGTAGATAGCGATAACCCTGCCGTCGATTTAACCGGATAAATACTAATTTGTGAAAGCTGCACAGCCGACATGGTGATTCCTTATTGGTATTTTTATTGACGCTAAGCCTAACGGAAAACCGAGGGAAATAAAAAGCCGAAAACAAAGAAAAAGATGATATTAAACCACTTTTCCTCTATCATCCTGTCGCCTAAACGGAAGCGTTTGCGTCATAAGTACGTGAACATGGTTTAGGCTCCAATCATTCAACTTTTCCATGGTGGGAGCAATTCATGACAACCTTTACCCTGACTCGTCCCGACGACTGGCATGTTCATCTACGCGATGGTGATGTTTTACAAGATACCGTTCGAGACATTAGCCGCTATAACGGACGTGCACTGATCATGCCCAACACCGTCCCACCGGTCACCACGACTGATATGGCTCTTGCCTATCGTGAACGCATCTTAGCGGCTAAACCTCGCGCTCACTTTCAACCCTTAATGACTCTGTATCTCACCGACAATACTTCGCCTGATGAAATCCGTAAAGCCAAAGCATCCGGTGCGATTGTAGCGGCGAAACTTTACCCAGCCGGTGCGACTACCAACTCTGACTCTGGTGTCACTGACCCGAAAAAAATCTACCCAGTTCTACAAGCGATGCAGCAAGAAGGATTACTGTTATTGGTGCATGGCGAAGTAACGACACAGGATGTCGATATTTTTGATCGCGAAAAGACCTTTTTAGAGACCGTATTAGCGCCTATCGTCAACGACTTCCCAAACTTAAAAATTGTCTTAGAACACATTACGACCGCAGAAGCCGTCGCCTTTGTCAAACAAGCTGGGGAGAATGTCGCCGCGACGATCACCGCACATCATTTACTGTTCAATCGTAACCACATGTTGGTCGGCGGCATTCGTCCACATTTCTACTGTTTACCAATACTCAAACGAGCAACCCACCAAGACGCCCTAGTTGCCGCGGCCACCTCTGGCAATAAAAAATTCTTTTTAGGCACTGATTCCGCGCCCCATGCACAAGGCCAAAAAGAGTCCGCGTGTGGCTGCGCAGGATCATACACCGCGCACGCCGCCCTTGAGCTGTATGCCGAAGTGTTTGAGAAACAAGCTAAGCTTGAAAACCTCGCCGCATTTGCCAGTCATAATGGGCCTGATTTTTATGGCTTACCCCGTAATACAGATACTGTAATGTTAACTAAGCAAGCTTGGTCCGTGCCTAATACGATGCCGTTTGGCAACAACATGGTCGTTCCAATACGAGCTGGTGAATCTATTCACTGGACGGTGAAATAAACCGAGACACCAATTGCAGTACCCGCTTATAACGCTTAAGCTCATGACTTTTCTTACTCTCATTAGGGAAAGTCATGACTACTGCTTATCGTTACCCCATTGGCACACGCGGTCAACCATGGACCGAACAAGAACGTCAGGCTTGGCGTGCACAAACTAAGATTCAGTGCCCTTATCAAGCGGTGGTGGAGGCGATTAATGCTTTATCGGAGCAATTTTGTGTTGAGCAATACGGCGCACTGTCTTACGACCCTGAGCGATATCCGCTGCTATGTGTTAAAACTCAGCCTTGGCATGCAGATAAACCAACCCTTTTAGTCACTGGCGGAGTACATGGTTATGAAACCAGTGGTGTTTTTGGTGCTCTGCAATTTTTAACCGAACAGGCTTACCGCTACGCGGAACAGATGAATATTGTCGTAGTTCCTTGCGTCAGTCCTTGGGGGTACGAAACGATTCAACGCTGGAACCCCAATGCGTTAGATCCTAATCGTTGTTTTTATCCAAACAGTCCAGCAGAAGAGTCGGCTTCCCTGATGGCGCTGGTCGACAAACTACCGGCGATACTTGCCCATATTGACTTGCACGAAACCACCGACAGTGATGAAAACGAATTTCGCCCCGCATTAGCGGCGCGCGATGGTATCGATTATCAGCCGGGGCATATTCCTGATGGCTTTTATACGGTAGGAGACAGCGAGAATCCGCAGTTGGATTTTCAAGCTGCAATTATTGAGTCGGTACGCCAAGTCACTCACATCGCACCCGCCGATCAACAAGGTGAAATTATTGGCTCACCGGTTATCCAAGAAGGGGTGATTGTTTACCCAGTAAAAGAACTCGGCTTATGCGCTTCAGTCACAAATAGCCAGTACTGCTCAACTACCGAAGTGTACCCAGACAGTCCACGGGTCAATAGTGACGACTGTAATGCGGCTCAAGTGGCAGCGATCGTGGGCGCTTTAAACTATTTATACCCAAAAACTATTCATACCCAAACGACTTGAAGTTGCAGGTAAGCGGCAAGTGAGTGAATACCCATGAGCATAGGCAAATCATGTGATTGGGGTGAACGAACGTAGCCAACACTGCTGCCACTTCAAGTCGGAAGCGAGTACTGGCTTGATAAGCTTAAGACAGCAATCGGTTCTTATACTGCTCCGGCGTTTGTCCGGAGTATTTTTTAAACATACTAATAAACGGACTGGCCTGATTGTAGCCCAAGGTTAATGCTACTTCTTTGACCGATTGCCCATGACGCAATAACTCCATCGAATGCAAATAACGCACTCGCAATCGCCATTCGGTAAAACTCATGCCTAATTCTGCCTGACAATAACGGGCTAACGTTCGCTCGGTAGTATGGATACGCTGTGCCCATTGCGAAAGTGTTGTTTCATCGGTTGGATGTTCTTCAATCGCTTTGAGTATCGGCGACAAATATTTGTGATGACTAGAAGGCAGGAAATGGTGCTGCGTCTCCTGCGTGGCTAATTGATCGAGTAACACTTGTACTAAACGCTGATCTTCACGACGGGTTGCGACACTCACTGAGCGCTGACGAAAGTCATCAATGATCGCCGAAACAATCGGGGTGACTTTAATTAGACTGGTTTTTTGTGGGAAACCTTCGGTCATTTCAGTCGCAATATTTAACGAACAGTACGCTAACGGACGTCGGTTATAACTTTTATGGCGGATCCCTGCGGGTACCCAAATAGCCAGATGGGGCGGAGCCAAAAAACGTACTTCTTCTGCCTCCATCTCAAGAATACCTCCGGAAATTAACTGCACTTGCCCCCAAGCATGGCTATGCTCTCGAGTCTCCGTATTAGAAAGAAAAGCCTCAAAATTCATGAATACTGCTGACGGAGCCTGCTCAATAGACAGGGAGGGATGAAGGTTTCTGCTGCGTTGATTCAAACTTGTCTTCCTATCGCTCAAAGTGTCTTTTTAAAGATATATATAATCATAGAGACCTGTCAAACTATAGCCAACAATAACCGACTCTGAGGCAGCGATGATTTATTTTCTCCCTTTGTTCACCGTGCTGATTTGGGGTGGCAACACCATTATCAATAAGATGGCCGCCAGTACCATAGAGCCAAGCGCAATGAGCTTTTATCGCTGGTTGCTCGCGATGCTGATCTTAAGTCCTTTTTGTTTACCAACCGTTATTCGGCAGCGTCACATCATTCAACCCTATTTGCCTAAGCTCGCTGGCCTAGCATTACTGGGCATGGTGTTGAATCAATCTTTAGGCTATTACGCGGGATTAACCACCAGCGCTTCAAATATGTCACTCATTACCTCATTGGTGCCGCTATTGAGTGTGTTTATTAGCGTACCCTTACTCAATAAACGCATTTCTGGCTTGAGTATTACTGGAGGTCTGCTGTCATTGATCGGTCTTGCATTAATGCTGGGTCAAGGCGATGTGTTATTTTTCCTTCATCAATCGATCACTCCCGGAGACGGTTTAATGGTCTTGGCGGCGCTGGTGTATGCTTTGTATTGCGTACTGCTCAAACGCTGGAAGATGCCACTAAGTAGCTGGACGATCATCTACTTACAAGGCGTATTAGCCGTATTCATGCTGATTCCATTATGGTTGACCAGCGAACAACTTCTGCCTACCGAAGGGTCATTGCCACTCATCGCTTACGCTGGTATTGCCGCCTCACTGCTTGCGCCATGGATGTGGGTAAAATCGATTGATGCCATTGGTGCCGATTCATCGGCGATGTTTATGAATTTATTGCCAGTGGTCGCGGTGACATTAGCTGCCACCTTGTTGGGGGAATACATTCATCAGTATCACTTCATCGGCGGTTTAATGGTCATTAGCGGAGTCATTTTATCCCAAGTGCGCATTCGACGTCGTTCGACTTTAGAACCGATAGAAAAAGCCTCAACACCATAAACCACAGCCAACGGTTCGCTCAACGAACGTTGGTCGATGGAACCAATATTCATGTTCGTTTTGTGTGAAACGAAGCTTAAAACGAACCAAAAACACGAATAATTTGCTCTCGTTGATTGAATTTAGTCCATTAAACCGTACACTTAGCGCACTTCAAAGTATAAGGATAGGCCTGTGAAAGCGGTTAAACGTCATCAAGAAATCATTGAACTGGTGCAAACTCAAGGGTTTGTAAGTACGGAAGAACTGGTCGAACGATTTAATGTGAGCCCGCAAACCATTCGTCGCGATCTTAATGAATTAGCCGATGCTAACCAACTCCGTCGTAATCATGGCGGAGCCACCATCGCCACCAGTTCGGAAAACTCCTCCTATCATACTCGTCAGATAACCTCGCAAGCGGAAAAAGAAAAAATCGCCGCGGCTTTAGTCAAACATATCCCCGATGGTGCAACGCTGTTTATTGATATTGGTACCACGCCGGAAGCGATTGCTCGCGCCTTGATGTTAGAGCACCACCACTTACGCGTTGTCACCAACAACATTAATGTGGCGACCATTTTGATGAGCAAGCCTGATTTCAATATTATTCTGGCAGGCGGTGAAGTGCGAAATAAAGACGGTGGTGTGACCGGAGAAGCCACTCTCGACTTTATCTCTCAATTTCGGCTCGATTTCGGTATTCTGGGGATCAGTGGTATCGACTACGATGGTTCGTTGCTCGACTTCGATTATCATGAAGTACGAGTCAAACGCGCGATCATCGAAAACAGTCGTTGCGTCTATTTAGGCGTTGATCACAGCAAGTTTGGACGTAACGCTATGGTCAAATTAGGCACACTCGCCGATATTGATCTGATCATCACCGATCAAGCGCCGCCAAAGGAAATTGAACATTTTGCCAAAGAAAACGAAGTGACTATCCAAGTTACGCTCTAAGGGGTTAAACAGTCCGGTTATCGCCAACAGCTGGGAATGGCGGATCAGTGAAAAATGAGTGAGAGTCAAAATAGGCTCTCACCATGGCGATATGCACAGATAAACGATGTCATTAGGATAATCGAATATTAACTCTACAGCAGTAACAAAGGGATAACACCATAAGGATAATTGCGGACATTATCTCTATTTAAGTATATTATCAGTTCAGTTAGCGCCTTTGTTGTCAATGGTCATTTATGCAAAAAATTCTGCGCCTGCTCCAAGAAAATCCTTTTATTGATAGTTTTCAAGCTCTGCAATCTACGTTGGCTAAGATGAATCATCTCATTGAGCACGAATACTTTTTATTTGGCCTTTCTTTACAGACGACATTAACCAGTAACGACACCCTCATCGCCGATAATTACCCTCTCGCTTGGCGTCAACAGTACGACGAATCGCAATTTATGTTGATTGACCCGATTGTTCGCTACAGCATGACTAACTTTTTACCGATCCGCTGGTCGGAGATTCGCGCACATCATCAAGATAGCCAGATCATTTTTGAAGAAGCTCGCCTTAATGGCTTAAAAGAGGGATTCTCGATTCCAGTGCACGGATTAAGAGGCGAATTCGGGATGCTCAGTTTCGCGACCTCAGACACACGTCATTACGACCTTAATCTTCCGGCTATTCAGGCCTCGCAACTGCTTGTCCCCTTATTGGCACAAAACATAGACAATATTGTCCGCTGCCACCGTGAGGCAAAGCCCAGAGCAGAGTTAACCTGTCGTGAAGGACAATGTTTAAGTTGGGCAGCGGAGGGAAAAAGCGCTTGGGAAATTGCGCAAATTATTAATACCTCAGAGCGAACGGTGAAATTTCATCTCTCTAACGCTTGTAAAAAGCTTGGTGCGACGAATCGCTACCAAGCCATTACTAAAGCGATTTTAGGCGGTTATATTAACCCTTATTTATAATGTTAAGCGCCGACACTCTCTCGGTACCGCTCATTCATTGGGATAGATAACGCCACAGATCGTGTTGACCCGAGTACATGCACTTGTTGATTGCCTAACCTTTCACAAGGGATCCCTAAGCGTTGAATGAGTTTTTCGACACCAACCGACGTTACGGTTACATAACGCGTAATACGCTGCTGTTGCGCATGATGATAAAGCGATTGAAACATCTTCATCGTTACGTTACTCACCCCGCCAGCCAGTGCTGAGAACTCCTTATCCACAGCAAAACGACTCAATTCATACACCTGCGAATCTCGCGGTGCAGTCATCGCCCCAAGTAACTCTGGGAAAGTGTTTTTTAACATATAATCCGAGGTCGTCGGTAAAATTCGCCAACAGCCCACTATCTGTCCCTGTTCTCCCTTGGCATATAAGTAATGCGCTTGGGGTATATCATACTCATCGCTTTCTAAGCCCCCTGCGGTTTTTAACTGCCAATTAAGACGCTGATAAAAAACCTTATAACGTAAGCCTAATAATGCAGCATAGTCTTGCTCAGGTAATGTCGTGAATGAATGACTGTAAATAGAAATGGCCATGAGACTTCTCCTTTGGTTAATGGAGAAATCACGCTATACAAACTTGACGCACAAGAAACCTGTTCGATCGAACAGTTACATCACTCACCTTGATGCTCTATGATCAGGTCAGCTGAATTACTAACAATCAGTTGGCAAATTGATTAGGTACATACTTCAAAAAATTTAATTCGTACCGTGTAACTAACCCCTCTTTTTGAGGGGTTTTTTATTGCACACGAGAGATGCATCCCGTTGATCCATTGATACTCCACTGAATGGAATTGCAACCAAACGCGCATCACAACGCTCAGAGCATCAACTATTTACCTTATCTGCATAACGACAACTTCACAAAGCCAAATGACGTTAAGATACGCTTTGCTTGATCTATAGTAATCTTATCGAGATAGCGATAGTCACATTAAGGAATGTATACATGAGTTTTGGCAAACGAGAGATAACCCTACGCTTTTTAGCAGAACCTGGCGATGTTAACTTTGGCGGTAAAGTTCACGGAGGCGCGGTCATGAAATGGATCGACCTTGCCGCTTATGCGTGCGCTGCTGGCTGGAGTGGTAAATATTGTATTACCGCTTATGCCGGTGGCATTCGTTTTGTTGCCCCAATCCATGTGGGCAACTTGGTCGAAGTCAACGCTAAAGTCATCTACACAGGCAAAACCTCTATGCATGTCGCGATCGATGTGCAAGCCAGCGAGCCGACCGCACTAAACAATCGCCTCACAACACATTGCATTGTGATTATGGTCGCCGTCGACGAACAAGGTAAACCAACCCCAGTACCAGAATGGCAGCCCACCTCAGCTGAAGACATCGCTTTACGTGAGTCGGCAATACGTTTAATGAACATGCGTACCGAAATTGGCGAAGAGATGGAAGCTCACGTCAAATACCTAAAACCCAAAACCTAAGCTTGACTCTAATGGTAAAAAAGATAGCTAATACTTTATGCGTTGTCGTATGCCCAAGCACCTTAGTGTTGTAGGTAGATGGTGGGCATTCATCTATCAGCATCGATAATCATCTGATTGGGACGGAGGAATGCTGCCGAGTTATCGATCATTACGCACCGCGGCAGCTGCAAATAGAGGGGAGATAAACGTGGCTTGAACACTCCGCTCGCACTGTCTACAATAGCGCACTTTTTCGTAACTTCAGGTCACATATGATGAATGACACAACCGCAAAACCAGCCTTACCCGATCGTCTAGCCAGTAATTCTCGTAGCCCTTTCTTTGTCGCAGAATGCTTTGATCATGCGATTGGCATTCGCTTTAACGGCAAAGAACGCGGTGATGTAGAAGAATACTGTATCAGTGAAGGCTGGATTAAAATTCCTTCTCCTAAAGCGAAAGATCGTTACGGTAATCCAATGCTGATTCAACTCAAAGGTACAGTAGAAGCGTATTACGTATAATACTCCCGCTATTTATGCGTTAAGAAAGGCAACATTGATCCCGATGAATTCGAATCGGGATCAATGGGCCTGATATGCATGGATAAACCAGAGAAGAGAAGAAAATAAAGGTAATCTTATGAATCCAATTATAGCCCTCTTAAAAGAGCACGCGATCAGCGACCAACAAATCAATGACGTGTTTCAAGCACTGACACAAAATCCACTCGCAGCAATGGCCACCATTAGCCAACTGGGCTTACCTCAAGATAAATTGCAACTGTTGCTCGCTCAAGTAATGCAAAATCCAGCGTTAATTAAACAAGCCGTCGAAGAGCTTGGCTTAGATTTTTCAAAAGTCGAAGAAGCACAAACCAAGCTTCGTAGCTAAGCGCTTCATCGTCTTTTTCTCGTTCACCCTCAAAGCAAAGTCCTATTGCCTCTCTATACCCAAAAACTTGGAGTTGCAGGTAAGCGGCAAGTGAGTCAATCCCCATGAGCATAGACAAACGATGCGATTGGGGTGAACGACCCCAGCCAACACCGCTACAGCTTCAAGTACGAAGGGGATAACAACATCTCCTGTCATTGAAACGTCATCTCGCTTTGCTTTAATTGGTCTGTAGCACCGATAATACCCGCACAACTGACGCCAATCTCATGCAATCATAAAGCGGCCAAACTGGGCAAAGTCCGTGTTCTACCCCGTGGGATGAACATACTCTTATCCCCGATTGAGGTTAAATAATAACAACGAGAAAAACCATGTCCTTAACACTCGATAAAATTACGCTCAGTGAATCGACCCTACTCGATGCAAAAGCCGTTGAGTATCAATGGGTTCGTTCGTTATATGTCGAAGGCTACTCTGCCGATGAGATTAACCATTACATCAAAGCCTGCTTTGGCGGCGATGACACCTTTGCCGATCTGTTTCGAAAGGTGGCTCTAAAGCAAGAAAGCTTATATGTCCTTTTGCAGTACATGAGCTGCGCTCCCTCGACTCGAGAGCTGTAACCCGCGATACAAAATCTTCGATCTGCCTCGCATCCAAATGGCATTCTGCTGTTTGTTCTCTGCTTATTGTTTATCATCTTCAACCGTAGCGAACTCGGCAAACGTCAGGCATAAAAAAACCTGAGTTAAACTCAGGTTTCGGTTACAAAAACTGTTAGTCATGAAGCTAGTAAGGAATAGAGCTAACAGCCAGCTATGCGTAACGCCAGAACTCATATCGAACTCAACTGATCGGCGGCCAAACCAAAAGTGTTGAGTCGATACAAAATGGGCGACCTGATGGTCGCCCTTATTATTGTTATCCTTTCACACCGCCAGCGGTTAGGCCTCCAACGAGCCAGCGCTGTGCAATTAAAAAGACCGCAGTAATAGGTAATGCTGACAATACCGCCGCCGCAGCGAAATTACCCCACAAATAGTTTTGCGGATAAAGGTATTGTTGCATTCCAACAGCCAACGTATAAGAGTTTACATCAGATAGTAATAAAGATGCTATCGGAACTTCACCGACCACCATGATGAAAGATAAAATAAACACCACGGCTAAAATTGGCACCGACAATGGCAGTAAAACCAATCTAAACGCTTGCCAAGGTGTGGCACCATCAAGGGCCGCGGCCTCTTCTAACGAACTATCGATACTTTCAAAGTAACCTTTAATCGTCCAAACATGCAATGCAATACCGCCTAAATAAGCAAAGATTAAACCACCATGCGTGTTAAGCCCTAAGAAAGGGATGTATTGACCTAATTTATCAAACAACGCGTAAATGGCGACCAAAGCCAATACCGCAGGAAACATTTGAAAAATCATCATCGCTTTTAAGATGGTTTCTTTGCCCTTAAAACGCATCCGTGCAAACGCATAAGCCGATGTTGTCGACAGAGCCACAATAAACACCGAGCTGATTACCCCAACTTTAACCGAGTTCCACAACCAAGTCAGCACTGGGAAAGGCGGCGGGATCA
This sequence comes from Vibrio sp. V31_P5A7T61, assembly GCF_009904895.1. Lineage (NCBI taxonomy): Bacteria > Pseudomonadati > Pseudomonadota > Gammaproteobacteria > Vibrionales > Vibrionaceae > Vibrio > Vibrio sp. V31_P5A7T61. The sequence continues at coordinate 42,531 of NZ_WXWI01000012.1, read as the reverse complement.
CCGTGCCGTCGGCGTGCGTAACCGTCATACCTAATGCCAATTTCCAGTGCTCAAGTGACGGCCGATCGGGGATAAGGCTGCCCGTCGCAAAGTTACCTTCACGAAATGAGATAGCAATAACCATCAATAATGGGAAAATAATCAGTGATAAAAATGCCCATAACGCGATGTGTGAGGCCCAAACTCGATATTTGAGCGACTTTCCTTGAACCATAGCCATATTCTTCGCTCCTATTTAGTTTCTGATACTTTGGCAAAACGTAAGTTGAACAGCGCTAACGCTCCCACTAACAAGAAGATTAAGGTCGCAATCGCACTAGCCAGACCAAAGTCTTGACCGCCCGCACCTTCAAACGCGATACGATAGGTATAGCTCACCAGCAGATCGGTATAACCAGCAGGTTCCGATGTGCCAATCATGTTAGGGCCACCCTGAGTTAATAACTGAATCATCACAAAGTTATTAAAGTTGAAAGCAAAGCTCGCGATCAGTAATGGGGTTAATGGCTTAATCATCAAAGGCAAAGTAATGCGAGTAAAATTGTGTATGAAGTTTGCGCCATCAATCGCCGAAGCTTCATAAAGATCATCGGGAATCGCTTTTAGTAGACCCATACATAAAATCATCATGTAAGGGAAACCCAACCAAGTGTTAACAATCAACACCATGGTTTTCGCCAAGAAAGGATCCGAGAACCAAGCTGGGCTTATGCCAAAAATGGCTTGTAGCATCATGTTTATTTCACCAAAACTTTGGTTAAATAACCCTTTAAAAATCAGGATAGAAATAAACGCAGGGACAGCATAAGGCAAGATTAACAGCACCCGATACACCGCACGACCTTTTAACGACTCCCACTGTACCAAGCTCGCCAATATCAAACCAATCACCAAGGTAAAAGCGACGGATAAAACCGAGAAGACAATCGTCCAGATAAAGATGCTGATGAAGGGTTCTTTAATACCATCATCTTTCCATACTCGCTCAAAGTTATGCGTACCAATTGAAACCACAAATCCGGGAGACACTGTCGGACCGACAAACTCACCTTGTTCGTCTATCACCTGATAAAAACCGACCTCCATGTTCGGACGTAACCATTCACCGGTTCGATTATTGAATAGCGTCTTACCATCTTCTTGCACCGTGTAAAGAGGGACTACACCGGCAAATTGGCGTAAGCCACTCATCCGAATATCAATGCCTGATGGGAAGTGCAAATCAATCCCCGATAAGGTACTGCGATAGCCAACAATGGTGCGTACCGGTTCTGGCTCACCCAGTGGACTATCAAGCGGAGCAAGATACAAATCAGCAGGGACAGAACCTGTCAGAGGGAAACTTTCAGTGATATACCACTCATCACCGTCTTGCACAGCGATACGATAGCCATCATCCGCCTTGTGCAGTGTAAAAGGATAGCTATCGCCACTTTGATAAGTACGATTTAATAACACCGTCTGCGCTCGCTCAAAGGAGAGCTGATTTTTAGCGCTGTAGTTGGTAAATGCTAAATTGACGGTATAAGCAAGAGGAAAAAGGATAAACAGGATCATCCCTGCTACCCCTGGATAAATATAACGATGAGCGTAGGTCTTCTTACTACCAAAAATATACAAAGCTAAAACAGTAAGAACCAGAGTAAGCATAGCGAATGCCAGCTCACCGCGAGAATACATTAAAATCGTTGTATAGCCATTCACGATACCTACTGCGCTTAAAACGGCCCATTTAAGGATTGAGCCTTTGCTGATTGATCGTATTTTGGCTGAAACTGATATCGCCTCTGTACCTTGAATTGACTGCATATAACAACCTGCTAGCGAAATGAAAACTGAGAAAATAAGGAGAGGTTACCCTCTCCTCAAAAGTACTATCGAATAAAATTATCGCGTCATTTGTCTTTCTGCATCCGCCAAAGCGGCATCAACGGTTTGACGTCCATCAACGATATTGATGATAGCGCTCTTCGCCGCTCCCCAGAAAGCGTTCATCTGTGGGATGTTTGGCATCACTTCACCGTTCAGTGCGTTATCCATCGTTGCTGCGATACGAGCATCAGAATCGAGTTCACTTTGGAAAGAGTTCAACGCAACAGCACCCAATGGTTTATCGTTATCCACCATACGTAAACCTTCGTTGGTCAGCAGGTAGTTTTCCAAAAACTCCACGGCAAGATCACGGTTAGGTGAAGCGGTGCTGATCCCAGCGGTTAATACGCCAACAAATGGTTTTGAGGCTTGACCATTAAATCTTGGTAGCGTGGTCACACCATAATTGATGCCTGAACGCTCAATGTTATTCCAAGACCAAGGACCATTAATGGTCATCGCGGTATTACCTTGGTTAAAGGCTGCTTCCGACACCGAATAATCCATATCGGCAGAGATGACACCTTTATCGACCAAACCTTTTACAAAGTTCATCGCATCTTTAACGCCTTTATTGGCAATACCAGCGTCTTTAATATCGTAACCGCCGCCAGTGTATTTAAAGGCATAGCCACCATCAGCAGCCATCAGTGGCCAAGTGAAGTAAGGTTCTTTTAAGTTCCACATAATCGCAGATTTGCCTTGCTTCTTGAGTTTTGCATCAAGCTCAGCCACTTCTTCCCAGCTTTTTGGCGGGTTAGGAACTAAATCTTTGTTATAAATCAGCGAGAGAGATTCAACCGCAATGGGGTAACCAATCAGTTTGCCATCATAGCGAACGGCATCCCATGCAAAATCAACAATACCGTCTTTAATGCGTTGTGAAGGTTTGATTTCTGCTAATAAACCCGCTTCGGCATAGCCACCAAATCGGTCATGCGCCCAAAACACAATATCAGGACCATCACCCGTTGCTGCCGTTTGCGGGAAACGGTCTTGCAAACCATCAGGGTGAGCAACGGTAACTTTAATCCCCGTGTCGGCTTCAAATTTCTTACCAACTTCAGCTAGGCCGTTATAACCTTTATCACCGTTGATCCAGATTGTGAGTTGTCCTTCTTGAATAGCAGCATTTGCACCAAATGAGCCAAGCGCAACCAAAGTGCTTAGCGCGACAGTACTTAGGGCATTTTTCATCTTCATATCCTTGTTATTTGTGTTGTAGGGCGAACACCGATTGAGGTTTTGCCGTATTTCGCCATCTATCATCAGCAAAAAACGGGAGTGACTCATCCTCCTACTCCCTACGCCCTAGCCATTATGGCCTAGTTTCGTGATCTACATCGTCACAGGTTAGCGATCATAGTCACAAAAAAAGCGTTGACTGTGATGAAGTTCAACTTCATGACAATCAATAATTTGAACTGGATCTATATGATGGTTTTATCCCCTCCTCCGCCTCATCCTTGGCTACTCCCCCTATAAAAAAAAGCAACGGGAGGATGTGAGCAACCACATCATCAAGGAAACTAAGCACATCCAAGAGTGGATGGTAAGAACCCTTTCCAGTATCTATTGCAGTGCTGGCTTGCATTGCCGAATGGGTTTGCTGTCATCACTTGAGCGTTCGTGGTAATTATTGTACGGGGGAGACGTTCGAGCATGGCGGGGGAAGCAAACTGATTCTTGGCTTTGATGGGTGATGTTTTCTACAAGTCAATGACGTTGTAGGCATCACCCTTTCTTTTCTTACTAATGAAATGAGAGGTAACGCAGCATCGCTGCAGAATCATCGGCATTCACCATGAAAAATGATTCACCTTAATGTATTCCTACTGTTATTGCCTGCAAGATAATTCATATAATGATAGGCAGTAATCATTAAAAAATCTTGATCGAGGACGAGCTACATGGCGAGTGTCACGTTAAAAAATGTATGTAAAGCTTATGGTGATGTATTGATTTCTAAAAATGTTGATTTAGAAATCCCAGAAGGCGAATTTGTCGTTTTCGTAGGTCCATCAGGTTGTGGCAAATCCACCTTATTACGCTGTATTGCTGGCCTTGAGGAGATCACCTCTGGTGACCTTTATATCGGCGATCAACGTATGAACGATGTCGAACCGTCAAAACGTGGTGTCGGCATGGTATTTCAATCGTATGCCCTTTATCCGCATCTCAATTTATACGACAACATGTCGTTTGGCCTCAAACTAGCCAAAGCCAGTAAAGCGGACATTAGCCAACGAGTAGAAAAAGTGGCTGATATCCTGCAACTAAGCCATCTATTAGACCGTCAACCTAAAGCACTGTCTGGCGGTCAACGTCAACGGGTCGCGATTGGGCGGACCCTAGTTTCTCAACCCGATGTGTTCTTACTCGATGAACCACTGTCTAACCTAGATGCAGCGTTGCGTGTACAAATGCGCTCTGAAATTACCAAGCTACAGCGCAAACTCGGTTGCACGATGATCTACGTAACCCATGACCAGGTCGAAGCGATGACCATGGCCGATAAAATCGTCGTTCTCGATGCTGGTTTTGTTTCGCAAGTCGGTAAACCGCTTGAGCTCTATCACTACCCGAAAAACCGCTTTGTCGCTGGATTCATTGGCTCGCCAAAAATGAACTTTATGAGTGTCACGATTGAAGAAGCAGAGAAAGAGCGCGTAAAAGTCAAACTGTCTAACGGTTTCTCTTTCTGGATCCCTGTTGATGGTACCACCGTCACCGCCGGTGCTCGTATGTCACTCGGTGTACGTCCTGAGCACTTACTCTTACCAGAAGATGGCGATGCGCCCATCGATGGCAAAGTGATGATTGTTGAAAAACTCGGCAATGAAACCCAAGTGTATATGAATGTGAAAGGCTCAGACTCTGACATCATCTACCGCCAGCCAGACACGCTCGATATCGAAGTCGGGGATACGCTCACCATTGGCCTGCCCGCTCATCGCTGCCATTTATTCCACAGTGATGGCCGTGCATGTCAACGCTTACATCAAGAAAAAGGCGTCGTGATTGAGCGTTAAGTCTCGTCCTTGCAGACAACGGTCTGAAACCGTTGTCTGCCGCATGCAAAATAACTTAATTTTCCAATATTAAGCCTCGCTTTCGTCCCCATAGCTTCGGCTTTTTGACGACAAAGTACACCGCTAACGCGGTTAATATAAAACCTAATATCCCCAATCCATCCAATGATTCATCAAACGCAAACCATGCCTGAATCGCCGTCGTCGGCGGAACCAAATAAAAAATAGAGGCCACATTGGATGAAGCACCATGCTCGACCATGTACAGCAAAAGTAAAACGGCAACACATGATAAAACAACGACTAACCAAACCATGGTCAACACAAACGTCGTCGTCCATTGAATACTCATACTTTCAACCTTAAGCGCAAGAGGAATAAATAGTATGGAAGCCGCCATGTATTGCACCAAGGTTCCCCCCAATAGATCACTCTGTTGACAAAATCTTTTCTGGTACAAAGTGCCAACGGTGATGCCAAACAAAGAGAGAAGACACATTCCTACTGCTGCCCATTGCTTCTCTTCTGATTGCCACTCAAGGTTACCAAGCAAAACCAAGCTGATACCGACAAATCCTATCCCCAGCCCAATCCATTGACTAACAGTAAAACGTTGTGGCGTCATGATAACCAACAGCAAAACGGTAATCACAGGTTGAGTGCCGACTAACAATGAGGTTAACCCTGCCGGCATCCCCCAATAAATCGCCTGATAAGTTCCGCCCAAATACAACCCATGAATCAGTAAACCAGCAACACTTGCATGCCATAGTGCTTTCCCTTTTGGGATAGATTGCCGTTTAAAAAGAGCCAACAAACCTCCGAATAAAAGTACCGTTAACAGCATACGCAAGCTGAGCAATGTCATAGGTTCAGCATAAGTCAGCCCATAACGAGCACCCACGAAGCCTGAAGACCATAATATGACAAACAGAAAAGGGATCATTTTAATGAACATAGAAAATCTCTCGCCATGAGGATAACAATTACGCTACTTTAATTGGGTACAGAAAAACAAAAAGGCACAGTTTCCATTATTTCAACGGGTACAGAATGGTCAAAATTTGCAAATATAAACAAGTTGAAGCGTATTTACGCCATGCCATTGAGCAACGTTTGTTTAATTCACACGAAAAACTACCATCCATTCGTGAATTAGCCCTTGCCCTATCGGTGAGCAAAAATACCGTCATTCGAGCCTATCAAGTGTTAGAAGCTCAAGGATGGGTGTACGCTCAGCCAAGAAGTGGTTACTGTGTTTCGCCACCACCGTCATCGTTAGAAATCCGTGAGCAAACACCTCGCCAAGTCGATTTGTTGTCAATGTCGAAAGACATTCTGGCCAATCCAATCAAACACTATGAGATGTCAGCAGGTTCCGCACACCCGAATATCGACTCTAGTGCCATTCGTAGTTTGTATGCACATATCGGACGTCACAGTCGTAAACAAACGCATATTCCCAGTCACTATCAACTGCCACCGGGGAATAACCAACTCGTAAAACAGCTAGCAAAACTTTCGCAAGAGAGCGGTATCTTTGCCCAGAGTCGAGACATTGCCATTACTCATGGAGCACAACAAGCCATCAGCTTAGCTTTTCGAGCGCTCACTCAAGTGGGAGACATCGTGGCCGTCGAGTCGCCTTGTTATTTTGGTACCTTATTGTTAATCGAGTCTTTAGGGTTAAGAGTGGTGGAAATACCCAGCCACACAATAACTGGGATTGATCTAGATGCACTGGTTGATGCTTTACAGCGCTGGCCAATCAAAGCGTTATTGCTTACGCCTAATTTTACTAATCCAACAGGGGCATTGATGCCACTGCTACACCGTAAAATACTGCTAGAAAAAACATCCTCACTGCCAATCATTGAAGATGATGTCTTTGGTTATTTAGGATTTAACGACCCAATCCCCAGCTTAAAAAGCTTGGATAACCACGATAGAGTTATTTATATTAATTCGCTGTCTAAAACGTTAGATTCTCGACTTCGAATTGGCTGGATAATTGCTGGACAATACATGGAAAAAATAGATAAGATTTTACTCAGTGAGAACATGGGCAGCCTAAATTTAATACAATCAGCAGTGGCTGAGTTTCTCTCTTCAGGCCAATACAAAACTCATCTTGCTAAAATGCGCCGCCTATATCAATATCGCCAGCAAAAGTTTACCACCATGTTGAACCAAGCATTCAATGGCCAACAAGGATTACAGGGACAATACCACCTCAGTCATCCAGAAGGTTCCTTTTTAAACTGGCTAACACTACCGTCTCATATCGATACTTACGAACTCTACCAACAATGTCTACCAAAAAAAATCAGCTTCTTGCCAGGGCATCTATTTGCGACCCAACATCAATTCACTCACTGTATTCGCTTTAGCGTGGCAAATTTGAATGATGAAAAAAAATGGCAACCCAGCTTAAATCTTCTCGCACAGATGATCACGGCTCAACTAAAATAAAGATAAACCGAAGCAAATCATCTTAGTTTGCAGAGATCCGACCCCATTAACCACTATGATGTACAGTTAAATACAATAAAAGAATCATAAGGATTATCCATGAAACACCAGCTATCTCTTAGAGCTTTAGAGCGCGGCGACTTGCGCTTTATTCATAATTTGAATAATAACCGCAACATTATGTCTTACTGGTTTGAAGAGCCGTATGAATCGTTTGATGAACTGGAAGAGTTGTACAACAAACACATTCATGACAACGCCGAACGGCGTTTCGTGGTTGAGAATCAGCAAAAAGATCTGATTGGCTTAGTCGAGCTCATCGAAATTAACTACATCCACCGCAGTGCTGAATTTCAAATCATCATTACCCCAGAGCATCAAGGTAAAGGGTTTGCCCGCACCTTAATTCATCGTGCGCTGGATTACTCTTTCACCATTCTCAATTTACACAAAATTTATCTGCATGTATCGATTGAAAACGATAAAGCAATCCATTTGTATGAAAAATGTGGTTTTATTGAAGAAGGGCATTTAGTACAAGAGTTTTTCATTAATGGTCGTTACCGAGACGTCAAACGGATGTACATCCTGCAAAGTGACTATTTAAAAAAAACCTATCCAGAATAAACGTCCAACCTGTACTTACCTTGCACCACAGTATGACTCTTGATGAGCGTAGATAGACTTAGGTAATCATTGCACGAAGCGCATCCGTCGCTTCGTGCTTATTGCTAACGAGCAATATCCAAGCGGTTTTCGGTTACCCCGTTAGTTCGAAACCAACCCGCGATACTGAACCGTTCCGCTTGAGTCGGCAGCACTTCATGAGGAAATTTTTCCGATAAGAAGACGATTAAACGACCTGAGATAGGCGCAATCGTCTCAATCAGCTGATCGTTCAAATCATAAAGTTTTAGCTCTCCGCCATCGGCGGCGCACCAATTGGGGTTCATGTAAAATACGGTGGTTAGCTTACGATTTTCATTGCCTCGAAATGCATCGAGATGTTTTTTATAGAAATCACCGGCTTCGTATTTCGCAAAATGCGCTTCGTATTCAAATAACCCTAGAAAGAAGTCTTGATTCACTTGCTGGCGAATCTGCTCCATCCGCTCCAAATAATCTTGTATTGGCTGCCCCATCGATTCTCTCAGCCATTGAATCTTATCACTGCGGATCTGGCTTATAAGCTGGGCTTCCTCTTGCCGGCCGATACGCGCTCGCTGCCAACTTTCTGGGGCGCAAGATCGTAAACGGCTGACTTGATCGGGAGTCAAAAAATCATCCCACACATACCAGCCTTGCTCGGCTATCGCGTCCAGCAACTTCTCTAATCCCATGATGTTCACTACTTGGTTAACGAACCATGGGTTATAACCAGACTCGGTTAGCCGTACAAATCACGATGTTAATCCATAAGGATAATAATCGTTATCGTTGTCAATAATAGGCGTAACACAAGAGGATGCGAGGAATATTGAGTTGCTTCGATAATAAAAAAACCACCGGAAAACCGGTGGCTAAGATAAAAAATCGTTAAGCGCTAAAGCTTAGCGATTCAGTTTGGCCAACTCGGCAAAGACGCTTTCGACCGCAACCGCACCGGGGTCTTTAACACCGCTTAAACTGTCACTGGCTAAATAAGACGAGCGCCCAGCATTGGCTTTGTTCATTAACGCGGTGGAAGCACTGCCTTGCTCGGCGGCGCTTGCCGCTTCGGTTAGGCTTTGCCCAGCCACTAACGCTTCCAGTGCAGGCTGCAGCGCATCGATCATCGTTCTGTCACCCAACTCAGCACCGCCGTACTGTTTCATTTTATTTAGTCCTGCCACTAATGCGCTCGCCAGTGGTTGCCCTTCACTCATCTGCTGACCCGCCGCGGTAAAGAAAATTGACAGTAACACGCCACTTGAACCGCCCATCACGGTCGCAAGACGCTCACCCACCACGCCTAATAACTTATCGACTTGCGCGAATGGCAATTGATTAACTTGACTCTCACGATAGATTTGTCGAGCTCCAGCAGCAAAGGTAGAACCGGTATCGCCATCGCCAACGAGGCTATCGAGACGGTTAAGCTCACTTTCATTAGCAATCAAGGTCTGGCAAATACAGTTAACAATCATTTGATGCTCAGCATGCTCGGAGGCTTGATAGTGCAGTTGATCGGCTTGCTTTTCGACTACACGGCGCGCCACATCATTGACCGCTAATGGCGTTGGCCAACTGCTGACTTCGGTTGGGGCCAGTAATGCCGTTTCCAGTTGCGGGTTCAAATGCAATAACGAGAGAGAGAAGCCTTTCATATCCAACGCCGTCATCAAGGGCGCTGGACCCACTAAGTATTGGATTGAGGGCGCAAGAGAAGAATGACACAGATCGCGCGTTAACAAACTCATTTCAAGATTGGATACGCCACCCAAGTTATTGAGTAGCACCGCGACTTTATCATCAGCCGTTAACGTATAAGCGCTCAGCAGCTTTTCAATCATGATGGCCAGAATATCGCGGCTATTTTGAGTCGCTACAACCGAAACGCCAGGCTCACCGTGAATGCCTAACCCTAGCTCAGCATGACCGGGAGCGACTCGCTCGCTGTGCGTTTCACCCGGCAAATGGCAACTGGAGAGTGCCACGCCAATACTGGCGGTGCGTTGAATCGCCACTTGCGCCGCTTCGGCAACCATCACCAGCGATTGACCTTGCTCCGCCGCATAGCCCGCGACTTTATGCACAAATAAAGTACCCGCCACACCACGAGGCTGCTTATTATCGGGCAAGGCAATGTCGTCACTGACCATCACCATTTCAACTTGATAACCGAGACGCTTGGCTTTTTCTGCCGCTAAACCAAAGTTTAACCGGTCGCCGGTGTAGTTTTTAACAATCAACAAACAGCCCGCTTCACCGGTGACTTGAACAATGGCATTGAACACCGCATCAACACTGGGCGAAGCAAACACATCGCCACACACCGCAGCAGTCAGCATATTCTTACCCACAAAGCCAACGTGAGCCGGTTCATGGCCTGAACCACCGCCAGAAATAATCGCTACTTTGCTTTTATCCCAATCACGGCGAACCACGATGCGAATGTGCGGGTCGATATCGAGTTGCTCTAGGTTTTGCCAAGGGCTGGTTAACACGGCCCCTTCAATCGCTTCATTTACTAATTGCTCTTTATTATTAATAAAAAATTGAGTCATCACGTTATTCCTTGGATTGAAAGTAAATCAACAGCCTTGATTGTGCGTATGAGAACAGGGATCAGCAAAAAAAATCTCACGTTGCAGAATGAAACGTCATTGATTCGACGATTGGTTCATAATGAAACGCCGCTAAGCGTCCCTCGAATTAGATTGTGAGCTTAGACAATATGTCGTGAAAAGAACCAGAGAATTGCCCTTAAACGTTGATGAATCACCAGAAAGACTGGGCTTTGTCGCTTTCACGATAACGAGAAAAGTCGCACCAATCGCTGCGTTACTGTGGGGAGTATCAATAGAAAGGTAAAGCAGCCGATACTGGTGCTGCTTTATTCAAATACAAGATCAAGAGAAGAAGGGGGAAGAAACCAAACTACGCAGTTGAGAGATGTGCAAATGCTTGATGTAAACTGGCGATCATCACTCGGCTTGATTCAATCCCAGGGTCCAAATACCCACAGCTTTGCTCACCTAAGTAGGCCGCTCTACCGCGCTTAGCGGGCAGAGCAATCGAATCACGAGCCGCTTGTTGGCAAGCATCCTCCAATTCAATTAGGCTTTGCGCCATGGTCTGTTGATTAACCACACAGCGCTCTAAGGTTTGTGTCGCGACATACCAAATGTCATATAAGGTTTTATCTTGGTACTGTACATAGCCGCGCGTTTTTATCCCTTGCTGGCCATTCAATAATGCTCGATAGAGATCATCGACACTGAGCGCCGTTTTACCTTCCACGCTGTGCGCCGCGCGCTGAAACAAGGTGTAATACAAAGGCCCACTCGCTCCTCCAACGCCGGAAAGAAATACAAACCCTAAATTTTGCAATAAATGGGCAATACTCATGTCCGCTAAACTCGGTAATTTGCTGACCAGTAACGTACAGCCACGTTGAATATTCACACCATGATCGGCATCACCAATTTCGGCATCCAACTGATTAAGGTATTCACTGTGTTGGAGTAAATTTTGGCTGAGCAACTGTAACCAGTGATAGACCATCGCTTGGCTAAGCATGGTTTATTTCCCCCATTGCCAATAGGCAGTATCCACTGGAGCTTGCCAGCAAGATAAAGCCCGATCATCAAGGGCGAATAAAGTAACGGAAAAAGCATTAGGATGCGCGCCACGGCATACCGCTTGCGCAATCGAGTCAACGATGGTCATCTCACACTGGGCTAATTGCTGACTGACCCATTGGCAGAGGTGGCCCAACTGCTGCTGATTTTGCCCACTCAAACCATTCACTAACAATAAATACCGTGGATGAGCCACCAAGGGTGCAATGATAAATTGCTGCTGCCAATCATGGGTTGCACTCGACCACTGGATTTGTAATCGAGGTCGTAGTGGCGCATTCGCTAGCTGCTGCTGCAAATGTTGCAACACCTCGGAAAATGTCCCTGAGGTTAACTGCATAATCCCTTGTTCATTGTGCAGACCCACCCCGACTTTGATCTGTTCAAGCACTTGATCTGGCTCGGGAGCTTGAGCCCCTACAAAACCTACGCTGATGGTATGACACTGTGCTGTCCATTGCCGCGCTTGCTCCACCAAAACGCTGAGTTGTTGTTGACCAGGCAATCCCGAACCGGCCAATTGTAAACTGTAAGCACCCAGCAGTTTTTGTAGTAAGACAATCCCCGCCAGTCCTTTGCCCCCCATCGAGCAGTGGTCTGGCAAAGGGGCACAATCATCATCAACCAGACAAAAATCGACCCAATAACCTTGCTCGGTTAACCACTCGGTAGCCATTTGAAAATTCAGCACATCACCGGTGTGATTTTTCACTAAAAACAAAATCGGTACTGACGATGAAAAATGCGCGTTCACATGGTCGGTAATTTGCAGTGCCGATGGCGCAGTAAAGTGCTCACCAATGCATGCAGCGGCCAGCATCCCTCGACCAACAAATTCACTGTGCAGAGGCTCGTGGCCTTGACCACCACCGCTAATCACCGCAACAGGGGAAGGAGAATAGCTCAAAAAGTGGCCATCAAACACATTATACACAGACATCGCTCCAGGCTATTTTTAGCCCAAAACTCTACCACGAGCGCTAAATTAAGCAATTTATCAGCCAATGGTTTCATTATGAAACTCTCAGAGCTACCCCAGTGTTTCATGATGAACCAATCGAGTTAAATTTGTGAACTGTGTCTTTCCTTGTTTAACGAGAGGCGGCGAAAAGCAATGAAATGTGAAACAAGGATTCGATTCGTCATCGGGTTAACAAAATTGATTGCTAAGTCAAGTCAAAGCTCTTACTACTAGAGCCAACCGAGCACGGCATCTCTTCTCACCGTCAGGCTCATTATAAAAATGGTTCATGCAAATAATAAGGATCAATAACGTGGAAAAAATCTTAATCTCACCCAGCAAATACATTCAAGGCAAAGGCGCTATTCATCAAGTAGCTCGTCATGTTACGGGCTTTGGTCAACGGGCTTTCGCGATCACCGACCCGATGGTTCTACCGCTGGTTGAAGATAGCCTAGCCACTCAGTTTACTGGCCTCGACATGCATCTCACCCTATCACCTTTTCATGGTCAATGTAGCCGCAATGAAATTGAACGCTTAGTTCAGATCGCCAAAGAGGATCAGGCGCAAGTGATTATGGGCATCGGTGGTGGCAAAACGCTTGATACCGCAAAAAGTGTCGCTTACTACTTAGGTTTACCGGTGGTGATCATCCCGACCCTTGCCTCCACCGACGCACCGACTAGCTCACTGGCGGTGATCTACACCGAACAAGGCGAATTCAGCGAATACCTATTTTTCCCCGCTAATCCCAATATGGTGTTGGTCGATAGTGAAATTATTGCCAAAGCTCCGGTACGTTTATTGGTTGCAGGAATGGGCGACGCGCTCGCCACTTACTTTGAATCGCGGGCAGCGATTGCTTCTGGTAAGGCGACCATGGCTGGAGGCCTCGCCACTAAAGCCGCTTTTGCGATTGCTCAAACCTGTTATCAAACGCTAATGGAAGATGGCTACAGCGCGATGATGGCGGGGAAACAAGGTCTGGTTACTCCAGCGATGGAAAACATCATTGAAGCCAATACCTATTTAAGTGGCATCGGCTTTGAGAGCTGCGGGCTGGCGGCCGCACACGCGATTCATAACGGTTTAACCGTACTGGAAGAGTGCCATCACCTCTATCATGGTGAAAAAGTCGCGTTTAGTACCTTAGTTCAATTGGTATTAGAGAATGCACCTAAAGAAGAGTTTGCCGAAGTGTTGGCTTTCTGCCGTCAAGTGGGTTTACCGACCAACTTGCATGAAATGGGCGTGACCACCATCGACCTACCACAAATCATGGCGGTGTCAGAAATGGCCTGCGCCGAAGGCGAGACCATTCATAACATGCCATTCCCAGTGAGTGCAGACCAAGTCTATGCGGCGATACTCACCACCCATGCCTTAACCACCGCCTAACGGTACTCTTTATCCCCCATCTTGTTTTGGGGGATTCGTTTTTTGGTGAGCTTCTTGTTACGATATCCCCAGCCTCCCTACCCGCAGATGTATTTATGGTTGCCGATACCTATAAACAATGGAAAATTTTTGTCGATACTGGCTGGTTACCTACGAAAGGCCAGCAAACCGAACTCTATCAACAGTGGCAGCAAGCTAGCCAATTTTGCCAAGCGAAAGCTTGGCAACCACCCAAAAACTTAAGAGGCTCAACACTGAATGAGACTCTGCAGTCACAACAAAATCTACTCTGTTTTACTCAGCGAGTCTTAGATGCGATTACCGAAAAGCTACGCGCACCCGCCTGGTTATTTTGCATAACCAATGCACAAGGGATCACCTTACACCTGCAAGGGGCGGCAACAATTAGCCAAGCGCTATCAAGCCTAGGTTTATGCGTCGGAGCAGATTGGACAGATAAACGGATCGGCAATCATGCCATCGAGCGCTGTTTGGTCACTCATCAAGCGCAGTTATCAAGCGGAGCCGAACATCTGAGTAAAGCACTGCATCCTTGGTTTTTCTCGGCGGTGCCTATTTTCGATCCCATGGGCGAGTTACTGGCAAGCTTGACGTTAATTGGGGAAACCCAACAACACACCATGATGATCGATGCATTAATCGAAAGTGCCGCTCGGGAAATTGAAACGCTACTCAGCTCGGAGCAGCGCCTCACTCAAGCCAATACGCTACTGACCCAGCGTGATGTACTGTTAGAAGGAATAGAGCAAGGCGTGGTCACTTGGCAAGCGTCAGGATACGTGCAATACATTAATCACTGTGCTCGGCAGTGGTTGGGCTTAAATGAAAGTCATATTGGCCTACACATTGAAGCGTTATTTCATTTTCCGCCCGTGGTTGAGCAAGCCTTAGCAGAGAGAACCAAACTGGAAAAAGTCGAAGTCATGGTCGATTGTCAGCATCAATTGTTGAAAGTGATCCTCTCACTTAAACCACTCAGTAGCGGTGAAGTCATGGCGCTGTTTCATCCTAGCGAACCACTAACCCAGCCTCATGAACGTCACTTTATTGGCGGCGACTATTGGCAACCGGGCGAAAACCTGTGGTTATTAGAAGGCCACCCATGTCAGCAGCGGATTGAAAAAGCGGCAAAAGTCTCAGTGCCAGTACTACTGCAAGGCGAAGATGGCGTCGGTAAACTCTCGCTCGCGTTAGCCATTCACCATAAAAGCCAACAACGTCTCGCACCACTGATGATTATTGATTGTGCGGCCTTACAACCCGAACAATTGGCGCAAGCGCTATTGGGTGATGATCAGCAAAGTCAGCCATCGAAATTTGAATTGGCCTACAATGGCACACTGATTGTAGAACATGTCGAGTATCTACCGCCTACCTTACAAGCGAGCTTATTAGCGATTTTAAAAACCGGGTTTCTCACTCGTTTACATAGTCAGCAAGTGATTCCGGTTAATGTGCGGGTGATCAGCACCAGCAGTGCTGATTTAGACAAGTTAGTCGAATCAGGGTTGTTTAGCCGTCAATTGTGTTACGCCATGCAAGGGATTGAGGTGTGTATTCCTCCGCAGCGAGAAGCGCTCGATTATACTCGTAGCCTTATCTCGCATATTGTCGACCGAGCCAACTACACGCTTGCCGCTGATGCTTTGCAAAGGCTGCTGGATTATAGCTGGCCCGGTAATCGCAGTGAGCTATTGAGTGTGATGGACAAAGTTCTGCTCAGTTCAGCTCATCGCGTTATCCGCCTTGGCGATCTACCCGATAGAATTCGTCAACGCACCGACCAAGCGCAACCCATTCAAAGCCTCGAATTAATGGAAAAAAATGCCATTATTCATGCGTTAAAACATCATCAGGGTCATTTGCAACAAACCGCTAAAGCATTGGGCGTTGGCCGGACAACCTTATGGCGTAAGATCCGCAAATACGACATTGATGAAACCGCGATTATTGAATCTTCTTAGCTAACGATCAGATAGGCCTGACATCAATCCTATCCAATCAATGTAAACTGGCACCAAATATGCTTAATAAAAATAACTCAGCGCTCACTCGTCATCATGCTGAATACCACGTTTAGAGGAAAGCATTATGGGCCATCTCTATAAAATTGAATCTTACAGCGAAGAAGCAGTGCGAACACTTGCTCAATTCATTCAAGCCAAAGGGGGCAAATGCTGCATCGCAGGGTTTGCGGTGATCACCAATCACCCTTTTAAAGAAAGAGACGCCGGACGTTTACTGCCATTGATTGGCAAAGTCACCGATAATCTCACCGAATGGGATAAAAGTCAGTTCGAAGTGCTGGATAATCAGATCGCTTGTTAACGGATTTATTTACGAGCAACCACATATAGCTGATGTGCTTTAACCAAAACAGAGTGGTTAAAGCACATTAGTCATAGAGCTCAAGCACAAGCCACTACTCCTTAATCAACCAGGCGATATGCAACAATTTCATTTTGCAACGCAGATTGCATTATGCTTCCAGCTCTTTCTCAAACTATTAACGTTTGATTTTCCCTCTTCACGATAATGATGAACAACAAAGCACTCGGCGTTGCTCAGAATTAACTATAATAACAAAACAGTTATTAATGGATGCGCATTATGTCGATAAGAGTGCTGTTTCTACTGATTTTATCCTTAGTAAGCGTATCCACGTTTGCCAAACCCTCGATGACGATTGTTTATTATGACTCTTTTCCGCCTTACTCTTTTCGAGATGAAAACGGTAATATGGCAGGTATTTTTATTGATATCGCCGATCAGGTTTTACAAGAAACAATGGGGATACCCATTATTCATAAAGGCTATCCATGGGCAAGAGCGCAAAGAATGGTTGAACTGGGAGAAGCGGACGCCTTTATCACCGTCGCCACACAAGCGCGGCAGGAATACACTAATGTATCGAGTACACCTGTTATTGTTGGCCCCATGAACTTGTTTGTTAACCCGACTAACCGCAATCTCACTCAAATTGAGCATGTCCAAACAACGGATGATCTAAGCCCTTTTTTAATCCTCGATTATCAAGGTAATAACTGGGGTAATCAGCATTTTCCTGAAGATAAGTTTCGCCGATTGTTAACCTCAAACTTATCCAATGCATTAACCATGTTGGCTCATGGCAGAGGCGATGTGATTGCGACCGATAAAATCGTTGCTGACTATTTAATGGCTAAGCTGAGTCTTCAAGGATTGATTGTCGAGCTGCCAATCATACTGGCTGAAGTAGAATTTTCATTATGCATTGGCAAAAGTTCACCCTTTAACACCCTGCTCCCTGAATTTAACCGACAAATGGCGCTATTTCGACTGCAAGGTCATATCGAGACCGTACTTGCTAACTATAGATAGAAAGATATGCTTCAATGACGACATAAAAAAGGAGCTTAATCAGCTCCTTTTTGGTTGATACGGATAGAATTACCCAAGAAAATTTACGCTTGCCAATCAAGAATCACTTTGCCAGAAGCGCCGCTGCGCATGGCATCGAAACCCTGTTGGAAATCATCGACCTTGAAATGGTGAGTGATGATTGGGGTTAAATCTAAGCCCGATTGAATGAGACTCGCCATCTTGTACCAAGTTTCGAACATTTCACGACCGTAAATGCCTTTGATGACTAAGCCTTTAAAAATCACTTGATTCCAATCAATCGCCATCGATGAAGGTGGAATGCCCAGCAATGCCACGCGTCCACCATGATTCATGGTTTGTAGCATTGAGCTAAACGCACTTGGTACTCCAGACATTTCAAGGCCGACATCAAAGCCTTCTGTCATGCCGAGTTCATTCATCACATCTTCGAGTTTTTGCTCCGCCACGTTAACCGCTCGCGTTACGCCCATTTTGCGCGCTAAATCTAGGCGGTATTCGTTAACATCGGTGATCACCACATGACGAGCGCCAACGTGTTTCGCCACCGCCGCAGCCATAATACCGATTGGACCCGCACCAGTAATGAGTACGTCCTCTCCCACTAAATCAAACGACAAAGCCGTGTGCACCGCATTACCAAACGGGTCAAAGATAGACGCAAGATCATCAGAAATACCATCGGGGATCTTAAACGCGTTAAACGCTGGTATCACTAAATACTCTGAGAATGAACCAGTGCGGTTCACCCCTACGCCAATGGTATTGCGGCAAAGGTGTGTACGGCCACCGCGGCAATTACGGCAGTGACCACACGTAATGTGCCCTTCACCAGAAACGCGATCCCCTATCTCAAAACCGCGAACTTCTTGACCAATGCCAACCACTTCACCGACGTATTCATGACCCACCACCATAGGCACAGGGATGGTTTTTTGCGACCATTCATCCCAATTGTAAATATGCACATCAGTGCCACAAATCGCGGTCTTTTTGATTTTAATCAGTAAGTCATTATGACCCAGCTCTGGCATATCGACTTCAGTCATCCAGATGCCTTGCTCGGGTTTTAACTTGGCTAATGCTTTGATTTTCATTTGATAAGCCCCATCTCTTGGCCGACTTCAATAAAGACGTCAATCGCTCTGTCGAGCTGCTCGCGACTATGAGCCGCTGACATTTGCGTGCGGATCCGCGCCTGACCTTTTGGTACCACCGGGAATGAAAAACCAACCACGTAAATGCCCTTCACTAATGCACGCTCAGCAAACTCAGCGGCCACTTTCGCATCACCCAGCATAATCGGGATGATCGCATGATCAGCGCCGCCCATGGTAAAACCTGCCGCTTCCATACGAGTACGAAAATGCGCTGCGTTGCTCCACAGTTTATCGCGCAACTCACCACTCTCAGCTAATAGATCTAAAACTCGCAGAGAGGCGGCGACAATTGCTGGTGCAACCGAGTTTGAGAACAGATAAGGACGTGAACGCTGGCGTAGCCAATCAATCACTTCTTTCTTACCGGAAGTATAGCCACCGGAAGCGCCGCCCATCGCTTTGCCTAGCGTTCCGGTAATAATATCAATTCTGTCGATAACGTTATGGTACTCATGAGTCCCGCGGCCATTTTCGCCCATAAAGCCCACCGCATGGGAGTCATCCACCATCACCAAAGCATGATACTTGTCCGCTAAATCACAAATCGCAGGCAAGTTCGCCACTACGCCGTCCATAGAGAAAACACCATCGGTGACAATCAGCTTATGGCGTGCGCCCGCTTGGTCGGCAGCAATCAGCTGCTGCTCCAACTCTTGCATGTTGTTATTGCTATAACGAAAACGCATCGCTTTACATAAACGAACGCCATCAATGATCGAAGCGTGATTGAGCGCGTCAGAGATGATGGCGTCTTCTTTATCAAGTAACGTTTCAAATAACCCAGTATTCGCATCAAAGCACGAGGTATAAAGAATCGTGTCTTCTTTACCCAAAAAGGCTGATAGCTTCTCTTCAAGCTGCTTATGGATATCTTGCGTACCACAGATAAAACGTACCGAAGCCATCCCGAAACCATGGGTCGCCATGCCTTGCTGGCCCGCTTCAATCAAAGCCGGATGATTAGCCAAACCAAGATAATTATTGGCACAAAAGTTAAGTACGTCTTGACCGGTTGAGATAGAAACCGCCGCTTGTTGCTGTGAGGTGATCACGCGTTCAGATTTATAGAGGCCTTCGGTTTTAACATCATCCAACTGTTGGCGTATTTGTTGATAAAAATCACAAGACATTGCATTTTCCTTATTGGTTGCCGTTATCTCCAGCAGATTAGATAGTCAGTGTAATAGAAGCCTATGAATGGGATTATCTCGCTTTGCGGAAAAGCATTCATGAACTTAATTCACAAATAGACTTCATTGACTAATAACTAGCGACCAATGTACTCAACCATCGCATAAGAGCAAGCGATACCGCTCGACGAACGCCATAAGAATAAAAAAGCCTGAAGACACAAAGCATCTTCAGGCTGACTCGATGACTAAAAAACACGCAAGAGGTTAAAAGTTAAAATATTGCAGTCCATTACCAGGAGCTAACAACGTTTGTGAAATATAGCGATGAGTCGCCGTGGTTGGATGGGTGACATCCCAAAATACAAATTTATCTGAACCATCACGAGCACAGGTATTGGTGATCGGGTGACGATATAAATAATCTGCTGCAGAAGAACGGGTGAGATTCAAGCAGGGTTCACTGGCATTGGTAAAACCATGCTTTTCAGGTTCAGCGACCATTGAATCAAATAATGCATGAGTATCAAAGAGATGAATCGCGTAACCTTGTACGATATATTGCGCGGTTAGCTGCTTTAAAATGGTATTCAATGCGGTAATTTTACCGCGAATTAAATCAATTTCCGCCGGTGTCGAATAGGTAAACTGCGGTGCTTTAGTCACATCTGGTAGCGTCATCATTAAAATATTTTGCGCCCCCGATTGCGTTAAACGTTGTAACGCTGTCGTAAAGTCTGCCTCAACCTCAGCAACATCGCGGTTATAATTCATAAAATCATTCAAACCAAAGACCAAAGTATATAAGGTATTTTCTGGACGGTAATTTTGTGCTTTACCCATGTACTGTAAATAAGAATCTACTTGCCCAGTGACACCGGTTAAAGCCACGTACTGATTAGCCCCAGCTGCACCACCAACCGCCCAGTTATAGACCGGCATGTTTTTAGACTGAGCAAGGTACTCTGTCCATACCAACCCATTAGAAAAATGCCCTAAAAACCAACTATTTGGATTCGGAAAACGCCACTGAGCGGCATTAAAAATATTGCCCGTATCCGATAAGCTATCACCAAACGCGACAATCTTGTTGATTTGATTAGCCTGCATCACAGGATCATTCGACCAAATCGTATGATTTAAAGATAAACGATTATCCGCCGCATAAAAGGTAATATCCGCATTATCATGGTTAATGCTTAAAGTGTGTTCGCAGCGCTGACGAATGGTATTTTGTGAGGTCTGAGTATAAAACATATTTTTTAACCCGACCGAGCTCCACCAGTAACCTTCCAAGGTAAAATAACTGCCGTCATTATTTGTCGCCCACTGCCAATCGGTTGCAGGATCATTACGACTATGACTCGTGCGATACCAGCAACGCACATAGGTATAAGTTTGTCTACCTGTAGGAGCCACTGAATAATTTGACTGCGCAGCTTCAGGAATAGCAAAAGTAGGCATAACCGATGTACCAATAGGTAAAGTTACACTTAAAAGAAAAGCTAATATATTCATATTCATACCTTAAACAATTCAATAAATGAATAAATAATGGTTAATTATCTTCCTGATGAATCAAAACATATTAGCTCAAATTATATTTCAAAGGGTAGTCAATAATAAAAATTGTGGCACTAAGGTCAAATTCGTCGTTCATTTATCTTCATATCGACACTATCCGTTCTATAAAAAATAAAAATAACCACATTATTATCAATGGCTTAACCCAGCGCCCATTAACTCAATTCGTTTATTTTGTGATCTTATTTCAATAAAAATACTAATTATAATTATTTTCTTTTCTGTTTAATTATTTTGCGCTATACGTGATCCAGTCATTCGCTGTATTTATGAATATTAGCGCAGTGACACTGTTGATATATAAAATGCTCGCGATTGACTATGCGATATAACTAAATCACTGAGCACTATAGCTTTAAGTAAGCTAAGTGATCAGAAATAAAATATCGGATGATCAACCTGCAAAAATATCGCTCAAAAAGGACAGGGCAAATGATAAAAAAAAACCAATTAAAACGTTACGTTAAACTAGGTACAATAGCGATTGTCGCCGGTAGTGCGACTTCCGCGATGGCTCACCCAACGCTGGCATTTGATGAAGCGAATATTCCTACTCGTTACATTGTCAAATTTAAGCAAGATGAACAGCCATTCTCGATGGCCAATAACCCATTCTGGGGCCCACGAATTGGTCAGCAAGCTCTATTATCACAGGTACAAGCCAGTGATATTGAACCTATTGGTCATGATGCTTTATACAGTGCGAAACTTGCAGAAGAGCGCGTTGAAGCCCTCCGTTCACGCCCAGATGTCGAGTATGTAGAAATCGACCCACCGCGTTTTTTAATGAGCGAAACCACACCTTGGGGTTACTTTGCCGTTAAAGCCGATCAGTTAGAGGATAGTCAAGCTGGCAATCAAACCATCTGTATCATTGATTCTGGTTACGACCTCGCCCATAACGATTTGAGCGGTAACCGAGTCACAGGGACGAACGATCGTGGAACTGGGCAATGGTACATTCCGGGTAGCAGCAATGCCCATGGCACCCATGTCGCGGGTACGATTGCCGCCATCGCCAACAACGAAGGTGTAAAAGGCTTACTACCAAATCAAAATGTTAACCTACATATTGTCAAAGTATTCAATGAATCCGGTTGGGGCTATTCATCGACGCTCGTGCGAGCGATTCAAACCTGTGCGGATAATGGGGCAAAAATTGTCAACATGAGCTTAGGGGGTAGTCAATCAAGCCGCACCGAACAAAATGCAATGAATGCATTGTATGAACAAGGAGTATTAATGATTGCCGCTGCGGGTAACTCCGGTAATACCGCACACAGTTATCCTGCCTCTTATGATTCAGTGATGTCTGTCGCTGCCGTCGACAGCAATTACGATCATGCTTCGTTCTCTCAAGCCACTAACCAAGTAGAAATCGCTGCGCCTGGAGTTGCCGTACTCTCTACCGTCAGTGTAGGTGAAGGGGTTTTATCAACAATAATCACTGAAGATCGTGATTATTTTCGCCGTGGCGTCGTGCCACATAATCGCTTAAATAATAATGGCTTTGGTTTTGAATCGGCACCGATTGCGGGGCAATACACCGCACCTTTAGCGTTATGTGATACGAGCTCTGGTCGCTATCAATGTGGCGATATGCGTGGCAAAATTTGTCTCACTGAACGAATCGCTAATGAAACGCCATCCGTTCGTCCAGAAATTAATGCTGTTGCAGCCTGTAACAATGCTGGCGCGTTAGCAGCGATTGTCTACAGTAATCAGCAACGTCCTGGCCTCCAAAACCCGTTTGTTCTCGATCAATACGACACTCATCCGTTATTGTCTGTCAGTGTTAATCGTAACGTAGGGCAAGAATTGGCGGCTTTAGTCGGGCAAGACATTACCGTATCCACTCGTACCGGTGAAGATTATCAGTACTATAATGGAACTTCGATGGCAACACCGCACGTTTCAGGCGTTGCAGGCTTAGTGTGGAGTTATCATCCACAGTGCTCTGCAAAACAAATCCGCCAAGCATTAACTCAAACCGCTCTGGATTTGGATGTCCCGGGTCGAGATAATCGCACTGGCTACGGGTTAGTGAATGCACTCGCAGCGAAAAACTATTTGGATGCGGGGTGTAATGGTCCGCGAGGTTAATTCCTCTCGTTAGGCTTAAAATGTCAGGTCGTCAAACGGCGCGATCCCCTTGATTTACTGTCCATGTTGTCTTGGGGATCGTTATTTTCAAAACATAAACGATGATAAGACGACACCCTATCCAAACCTCTAAAAGTCGCAGGCAGGGTGAACAAAGAGAAACCAACACCGCTGCAGCTTTAAAGAGGCAGAGGATATTGATTAAGGAAGAGAGGCCATTATGTTAGCATCCTTACTATTGATAATAACCAGCTTATCACCACTCCCCACTGCCACTCAGACCAATTTTCTTGCGGAGGATAGCACCATCGAACAAAATCAATCTACGTCACGTTTTTATGTCAAATACCATACTGATAAAAAAGCCGTGGCGCTCGAATTACTAAAAAGTTTGGAACTGACCTTAATTGATAGCTTCGATGACCAACAGGTGCTCGTCATCGAAGGTGAATCATCGATTGTCGAATTACTCAACGATAGTCCATCGATTGAATATACGGAACCCGTTCCTATTCGCTCCCTTTTTTAATGATTAGCGGGTGATTGAGGAAGGGGATTACATCACCTTTCATATAAATAATGACTAATTAATCAATGGCATATATCCCACACTGCATTCTCCCTACAAAATCTCTGGCACAAGTCACAAAAGTAAATATTAATAATGATACATAGCGACGATTTGGTTATTAATCTGCCAAAATGATGCGCTTTTTCAAAATAACCGCATTGCACTCTGTAAAGTAAACAACCATATTGCCGATGATTTCGTCTCTGTGTTGCCACGAGAAAAAATGAACCGATCACTATTGTTAAAAGTACTGTTGTTAAAAGCGGTAAGCAAAACCAATCCTCCTTCCTAAGTTGGGAGTTGAGGTTAATATTATTAACACTTAATTAGATAAGCACAGGCACTATGCTTAACACCAAACTTATCAGTCTACTTCCTGATCTTGCGACGTTTATACTGGTCGTCAACGAAGGCAGTTTTACTGCTGCTGCTCATAAGCTTGGGGTCACTCCCTCAGCGCTCAGTAAACTGATCACTCGCTTAGAGCTGGCTCTCAATGTCAAACTGTTTGAGCGTACCACGCGAAAATTAATGATCACTCAAGCCGGGCAACGGGTTTACGACCAATGCTTAGTGATGATTAACGCGGCTCAACAAGCCGTTGACTTATCTGATGCTGATCATAGTGAGCCATCCGGTTCACTGACCGTCGCCGCCCCTGAAGCTTTTCTGCATTCGGTGCTGCAGCCTTTTGTACTGCCTTTTCTTAAGCAATATCCTTATATCCAATTAAAACTACGCGCCGCCGATGGTGAAATCGATTTATTTCGACATAATATTGACGTCGCCTTTAAGCTGACCGATAAACCCGATGAAAATTTAGTGATGCGTGAACTCTGTAAAACAAATTTGGTGCTATGCGCTAGCCCAGATTATCTTCAGCAACGTGGAGTACCCGCTCATCCCACTGAACTCATCGAGCACGACTGTCTCTATTTAGCTGAAACCGAACGCGATCATATTTGGGATTTTCTTAAAGAGGATGAATTTCATACCGTTGCTGTCACCGGTCGATACGCAGTCAATCAATCCCAAATCCGCTTAAATGCGGTAAAAAGTGGCTTAGGGATTGGTATCTTTCACGATTTTGTAGTTCAAGATGCCATCGCCGAGGGAAAAGTGGTGCAACTACTGCAAAACTGGACGATAAAAAGTAACTACCACGGAGCGATTGCCATGCAATATGCTCAAACTAAGTACATGCCAGCGCGCTTAAGAGTTTTCATCGACTTTGTCTTAGCCCATTTAAAACCCAAATTAACCATGCCGACGCCCGAATAAATCAAGCCCAAGCAATGAGCTTGGGCTTGATGATAACAAAAGGTAAATCGTTAGCGTCTTCGATGGTATTCCATACGTAATTGATCAACTTCTCTCAAGGTGAGCTTAGCTTGAGCTAACTGACCGCTGTCAAGTTCATGACTCAACCGATCCAACACCGCTATTAGCTTAGTGAATCCCTCTTGATAAACATCATGTCGACGAGGAGGATATTGACCTTGTTGGGCTTTATTTACTAACTCCGTTAACTTAGTGACAGGGACTTGCATTTCTTGCACGGTTTGCGCGCTCGCCGCCTGAGAAAATTCAGCCCTCATTTGACGCATCACTTGGCGCAAATCGACATCCGCTGCCCATACTTGACTACTCAACAGTAATCCGATTGTTAACCACACACTCGATTTAATGATCCTTTTTTGCATCACTGGCTTCCTTGTTATTATCGTATTAGTTATTTGCTATTTGCTATTTGCTATCCAAGACTTCTACTGCACCATTATAGTCAATGCTTGAAAAAAGTGACGTCACCAAAAGTCGAAAACCACTCATGGATCGATACGACTTATCCCAACACATCATTAACGATAGTAATCCTGATATTCGCTAATTCTGGCTCTTCCTCTTAATGCTAAAAAATCCAAAAACTGTACAGGAGTATGAGTAATCACTTTAGCGCTATCCATCGCTAAGCTGTCTAACAACTCACTGGCTAATGTCAGGTTACCAACATCATGACAAAAATGGGCGTCACTGCCTGTGGTCAACCAAGCACCGTGTTTTTTGGCTTGTTCAGCGATTTGATAACAACGATCAACACTGCCCACTCGACTATGGCCTTTTAGGGTACTGTTATTAATTTCTATCGCCACATGATGCTCCGCAGCACAAGCGACGACCGCCGCGAAATCAAAATCAAAATTCGGATTCCCCAAATGGCCGAGCGCATCCACTCGACCACTTTTGATGGTATTGATTAACGCTTGGGTATGGGTTGCTTTATCTCTGGGTTTAAATACGGGCTCATGAAAGCTGGCGATCACCCAATCGAGATTTTGATCAACAGAAGGATGGAGATCGATCTCTCCTTGAAGATTAAGTATATTCGCCTCAACGCCACGTAATATCGCCACATCATGAAGAAATCGCGGCAAAATACGTTGGTTGGAAAAAAACCAGTAATGGGGAGCGCCCGGCATCGAATGGGCATGGTCGGTGGTGCAAAACATCGACAGCCCTTTCTCCTGAGCCGCTTTGGCATTTTCAATCAAGGTACTATAAGCGTGACCACTGGCGTAGGTATGGGTATGAGTATCGACGGCAAGTTTCATAATCAACTCCCTTTATTTAGTGAGCTTACAGTTTACCAGCCCCGCCCTCGGCTTACCAATCAACTGCCATACGAGTTCGCTACGAATCTATTGCTCTATCCAATTCCTACTCAATAAAGTCAGGTTAGATTCACACAATCGATCAGCCACCTTGGCAAGTCAATCGACGTGAACAATACTTACTCCATTGCATAGCTTAGGGCATCGTCATGGTGAAGCGTTATTTCTCTCTCAGCATACAAATCAGCACACTATTTATGGTGTTAGTGAGCTTGATTGGTATCACTCTTATTTCCATCAGTTATTACCATTCACGTCAACTGATGGGTAATATCGCGGATAATATCAGCCATGAAAATAGCACAAAGGTTGAAGTTGCCTTTCAACAAAGTATTACTCCTATTTTAACCACTCTCGATTTTATGGCATTAAGTCATTTTATTGAAATGGAGCAACTACCAACGGAAAATTCTCATTTTTTAGCTTCACTACGTTTAGTGTTTGAACGCAATGATAATCTTGTCGCCCTCTATTTTGGTAATCACAAGGGTGATTTCACCATGATTCGTCCACTCTTCAACCCACAAACTCGATTACGCTTTCAAGCACCTGATCAGGCTACGCTATTCATTAATCAAACTAGAACCAATGGGCAAGATACGGTTATTTTCTTAGATAACGATTTTCAGACCATTGATCGCCGTGAACATGGTAACAATACCTTTGATCCGCGTGAGCGTCCTTGGTATCAAAATGCCCATGAGGATGGTCAGATTCGTTTAACGGACCCCTATTTTTTCCACTTTCTACAAACTTTTGGAGTGACTCTTTCACGTCGTTCAAGGGATAACAGCACTGTAGTCGGCGCAGACTTCACTCTTGATAGCTTATCTCAACAATTGGCGACGATTGCTTACTCGGCTAACACTCAATTAGCCTTATTTGATCAACAGTTTCGTCTTTTAGCCGAACATAATAGTCCATTATCATTAACCGATGATGCGTTGATCACCCATCAAAAATTATCCACCAGTGTCTTTGCCGGTGTAGCACAACGTGTTACCCAACAAGCGATATTTAGCGATGTGGCTTTTAATGGGCAAACCTGGTCGGTTACCTTAATCCCCATTGCATTAAGTCCACACGTTCAATTATCGTTAGCTCAAGCAACCCCCCAAAAGGAACTTCTTGCCGCATTGCTCAGTATGCGTAATCGACAAATTGGGGCCGCTTTTATGATGCTCGGCTTAGGTTTCATTATCGTTTGGTTTGTTGCTCAGCGTCTTGCTCGTCCCCTCAGTAACTTAGTTGTCCAAACCGATAATATCTCTCGCTTTGATTTCCAAAAAACTCGCTATCCGAAAAGCATCATTAAAGAAGTAGCGGATTTAACGAAATCCATCGAATTAATGGAACATACCTTACATGATTTACTGCGCTTGCTGCGTGATACCGCCTCTAACCAAGACTTTGAGGTATTTGCAAAAACGATTACTCATCAAAGCTATTTGATCACCAAAGCTGAAACGATTTTGCTCTATACCTACAACCACGAGCAGCAGCATTTCACCACGGCGGCCAATCATGCGATCATTCCGTTTAAAATTGATATTAATTCACTGGTACAAAATACACCTTGGTTATTGGCTGAACTTCGCCAAGGACAAACGGTACATTTGAATCGCAACGACAATGTGTTGTTCCCACTGAAAGAGCAGCTCTATAACAGCGACATTTATCTCTTCCCGCTGCTCAATAAATCACGCCAATTGATTGGTGTGTTGAATTTAGGTTACGAACGCGCCATCACTAAAGCTCAAGCGGATAAACATGCGTTCCTGCGTGAAGTGCTTAGTTTTGCTGAAATTGCCAAAGATAATATTGATAAAATGCAGCAACAAAAGCAGATGCTTAATGCGTTTATCACTTTGATCGCTTCGGCGATTGATACTAAATCGCCCTATACCGGCGGTCACTGCCAACGAGTGCCTGAATTAACAAAAATGCTCGCTAAAGCTGCCACTAAAGATAAGCGCTATTTTCCTGATTTCACCTTATCAGCCGAGCAGTGGGAAGAATTAATGCTCGCCGCTTGGATGCACGATTGCGGTAAAGTCACCACTCCCGAATTCGTAGTCGACAAAGCCACTAAGCTTGAGACCATTTATGATCGGATTCATGAAGTACGCATGCGCTTTGAACTACTGAAAACGCAAGCTGAAGCTGACTATTGGCAAGGGCTCGCTACCGGAGGCGACCCTGATTTACTTAAAAAAACGCTCTCTGAGCAACAGCAAGCCCTTGATGATGATTTTGCCTTTGTCGCACAGTGCAACATCGGCAGTGAATCAATGACGGATCAAGATATCGCCCGTCTTGAACAGATTGCTCAACGGCAATGGAAGCGTACCTTAGACGATCAGATTGGTATTTCTTGGTTAGAAGCACAGCGCCACACCAACAAGCCCAATTTACCGGTGATGGAAAACGTGCTCGCCGATAAAATCGTTCACCAGATTCCGTGGGATAGCGATCCGCTAGCCACAATAGAACAAGAAGGCTTTGTGCTTAAGCCCAAACCGCTGCGCTATAACCGAGGTGAGCTGTATAACCTCAGAGTGCGCCGCGGCACCTTAACCGAAGAAGAGCGGTTTATGATTAACGATCACATTGTACAAACCATTGTGATGCTAAAACGGCTTCCCTATCCTGAGCACCTCAAGCAAGTGCCTGACATTGCAGGTGGTCACCATGAACGTATGGACGGTAAAGGCTATCCACGAGGATTAAACGAACAGCAACTGTCGATTCCTGCGCGGATCATGGCGATTGCTGATGTGTTTGAAGCGCTGACCTCTAGCGATCGTCCCTATAAAAAAGGCAAGAGTCTGGAAGAAGCCATGCAAATCATGACGACGATGGCCACCAGTGGGCATATTGATCCTAAACTCTATCTGCTCTTTTTAGAACAACACGTGTATCTCGATTATGCACAACAGTTTCTAACCAACATTGAATTTACCAGCTTTGACCCCTCATCCTACATCACGACCGTAAAAACCTATTTACGAGATAGCGTTAATATTTAATCGATTGCGCTATCAATAGTTGATGTGTGTCAAATTGTCGTAGACAATACCCTCCTCGCTTAATCACGCTAGCCAGCGTGATTAAGCCATACCTTACGACTTGGACGTATCGCCTCAAGTGGTCAGGTATATCGGTTTTGACGATACCAACAATAGTCAAAACCTACTTTTTATTTTGGTATTGCGCTGCTAGGGTTGGCGCATGCTAAGTACCTCGTTTTTAAGGGGAAGATGATGGTAATACCTGAAAACAGTTGCATCGTAATTTTTGGTGCATCGGGCGACCTAACTTATCGAAAGTTAGTGCCTGCTCTGTATCATTTATATGCAAGTAAGCAACTACCTGAATCCTTTACTATTTTAGGTGTCAGTCGTACAGAGTACAGTGACGATTCTTATCGTGAAAAATTAAAACGCTCACTGCGTGAATTAGAGCAAACCGAGCCAGCTATTCTTGATGCCTTTTGTGAACATCTTCACTATCAAGCACTTGATACGTCCGACATGGACGATTATGCCAAACTCTCAACGCGTTTGACTGAGCTCGCCGAACAGTATCAACAACAGCAACGCAATACCTTATTCTATCTCGCCACCCCACCGAGTTTATATGGCGTCATTCCTGCCTGTCTCGCGGCTCATGGCTTAAATGATGAACAAGACGGCTGGAAGCGCTTGATCATCGAAAAACCCTTTGGTTACGATTTGCAGTCAGCTCAAGCGCTCGATATTGAAATTCATCGTCACTTTGCTGAGCACCAGATTTATCGCATTGACCATTATTTGGGTAAAGAAACGGTGCAAAACCTGCTGGTATTCCGTTTTGCCAATGGCATGTTTGAACCCCTTTGGAACCGTAATTTTATTGATTACGTCGAAATCACTGGCGCGGAATTTTTAGGGGTTGAAGAGCGTGGCGGCTATTATGATGGCTCTGGCGCTGTGCGGGATATGTTCCAAAACCACTTACTGCAAGTCTTGGCGATGGTCAGCATGGAACCACCCGCAGAAATCAATGCCAACTCTATCCGTAATGAAGTAAACAAGGTTTTACAAAGCTTACAACCTCTTTCAGAGGCGGATTTACGCAATAACCTCGTACTGGGTCAATATACAGAATCAGAGATTCGTGGTCAGTTCCTGCCCAGTTATCGAGACGAGCCGGGCGTTGCCGATGATTCACGCACTGAAACTTATGTTGCGCTGAAAATGTTCATCAACAACTGGCGTTGGAATGGGGTTCCGTTTTATGTGCGCTCTGGCAAACGCCTGCCAACCCGCGTGACCGAAGTGGTTATTCACTTCAAACGTACCCCCCACCCAGTGTTTGGCCAAAATGCCCCTGACAATAAGCTGATCATCCGTATTCAGCCTGATGAAGGCATTCAAATGAGCTTTGGCTTAAAAGAACCGGGCGCTGGATTTAAAGCCAAAGAAGTGTCGATGAACTTTCATTACACCTCACTGGCCGAAACCAAAATGCTCACCGCTTATGAGCGCCTTTTACTGGATGCGCTCAATGGTGATGCGACCTTATTTGCTCGCACCGATGCGGTGGAAGCGTGCTGGAAGTTTGTGCAACCAATCCTCGATTTCAAGCAAGATCCACAAGCATTGTTTGGTTATGCCTGCGGCACCTGGGGACCGATAGAAGCCGATCAACTACTGGAACGAGATGGCCGCGCATGGCGTTTCCCTTGTAAGAATCTCACTGACACGGATTACTGCGAACTATGATCAATCATAAAATTTTTCAAACACCACAGCAGGTGGTGGATACGCTGGCAGATGAGATGCTGCGCTATAGCCAGCAGAACCAACCAGTACATATCTCCCTTTCTGGCGGTAGCACGCCAAAAATGCTCTTTCAACGACTCGCAAGTGCGCCCTACGCTGAAGCGATTGATTGGCAAAACCTGCATTTTTGGTGGGGTGACGAACGCTGCGTTGCAGCGGATGACCCAGAAAGCAACTATGGCGAAGCCAATGCGTTACTCTTTAGCCAAGTGGCGATCCCTGCACAAAATATTCATCGTATTCGCGGTGAAGCGGATCCACACACCGAAGCTGAGCGCTTTGCCGCTGAAATGCTGCAATGCATCACCAGCGAGAACGGTACTCCCGTCTTCGATTGGATATTACTTGGCGTCGGTGCCGACGGTCATACGGCGTCACTGTTCCCTGACGTGACGGATTATCATGACCCACATTTATCGGTGGTGGCAACTCAACCTCAATCAGGTCAGTTACGAGTATCGAAAACCGCCAAAGTTTTACAAGCGGCGAAACGGATCAGCTATCTTGTGCTTGGCGCAGGCAAAGCAGATATCGTCCATGAAATTCACACTACTCCTGCGGATGAGTTACCTTATCCAGCAGCAAAAATTCAGTCGACAACGGGTGAAACCGAGTGGTTTTTAGATTTAGACGCAGCGAAAAAGATTGCGTAAAGGAGAGAAATAAATGAAAGGTGATATTGGTGTAATCGGCCTAGCAGTAATGGGCCAAAACCTAATTCTCAACATGAACGATCACGGCTTTAACGTGGTGGCTTATAACCGTACCACCGCGAAAGTGGATGAGTTTTTACAAGGCCCAGCCAAAGGCACCAAGATTGTCGGTGCTTACTCACTACAAGACTTAGTCGATAAGCTCGCCACGCCTCGCAAAGTCATGCTGATGGTCCGTGCTGGAGATGTGGTGGATGCATTTATCGATCAATTAGTTCCTTTACTCGATAAAGGTGACATCATTATCGACGGTGGTAATACCAACTTCCCAGACACCAACCGCCGTGTGGCCGCGCTACGCGAAAAAGGCATTCACTTCATTGGTACTGGCGTATCGGGTGGTGAAGAAGGCGCGCGCTTTGGCCCATCCATTATGCCCGGTGGCGCACCAGAAGCTTGGGAAGCGGTCAAACCGATTTTCCAAGGTATTTCAGCCAAAACTGAAGCCGGTGAACCTTGTTGTGATTGGGTAGGCA
This sequence comes from Vibrio sp. V31_P5A7T61, assembly GCF_009904895.1. Taxonomy (NCBI): domain Bacteria; kingdom Pseudomonadati; phylum Pseudomonadota; class Gammaproteobacteria; order Vibrionales; family Vibrionaceae; genus Vibrio; species Vibrio sp. V31_P5A7T61. The sequence goes on along the minus strand of NZ_WXWI01000012.1, from coordinate 9,878 downwards.
ACGATGGCGCTGGTCACTTCGTGAAAATGGTTCATAACGGTATCGAATACGGTGATATGCAGCTCATCACTGAAGCTTACCAGTTTATGAAAGATGGCTTGGGAATGGACCACGACGAGATGCAAAAAGTCTTCGCCGAGTGGAACAAAACTGAACTTGATAGCTATTTGGTGGAAATTACCGCCGATATTCTTGGCTATAAAGATCAAGATGGCCAACCATTAGTGGAAAAAATCCTTGATACCGCTGGTCAAAAAGGCACGGGTAAATGGACGGGGATTAATGCCTTAGACATGGGTATTCCACTGACGCTCATCACTGAGTCCGTATTCTCTCGCTGCTTATCCGCACTTAAAGAGCAACGTGTTGCAGCGGAACAACTGTTTGCAAAAACCATCACTCCAGTGGAAGGTGATAAACAAGAATGGGTTGATGCGCTTCGTCAAGCCTTGTTGGCATCGAAGATCATCTCTTATGCGCAAGGCTTTATGTTGATGCGTGAAGCCTCTAACGAAAACGGATGGGACCTTAACTACGGCAACGTAGCATTGATGTGGCGCGGTGGCTGTATTATTCGTTCCGCTTTCCTCGGTAATATTCGTGATGCGTTTGACGCCAATCCAGACATTGCTTTCTTAGGCTCTGATGCTTATTTCAAAGGCATTTTGGATAACTGCCTTGGCGCATGGCGTAAAGTGGCAGCGAAATCAATGGAAGTCGGCATCCCGATGCCGTGCATGACCTCAGCACTCACTTTCCTCGATGGCTATACCACCGCTCGTTTACCAGCGAACTTGCTGCAAGCTCAGCGTGATTACTTTGGCGCACACACTTATGAGCGTATTGATCGCCCACGTGGTGAGTTTTTCCATACTAACTGGACTGGTACTGGTGGTGACACCGCTTCCACGACATATGATGTCTAAACGATTGGCTAGCGAAAGGGTTGACTACTGATAAATTCATCCTTAGTATCTACGCCTAAAAAACAAGCATCAAGGAGGATGTTAACTGAGTTAACATCCTCTATTTTTTAGACTCCAACATCAACATTGAGATCCAACGATGACCATTAACAAGTTCTATGTATTTGTCCCACAGGCAGTGGAAGAAGACGCACATACGGAAAGTGAAGTGCAATCAGCAATGGAAGCTCAACGTCAAGCATTGGTAAAACAAGCGCAACAACAAGGCGCACTGGCTTAATCAATAAGCAGAGCCAGCTCATTGCTCGCTCTGCTTACCTCTCTTTACTTACTCTTCACGTTTATCTATACCTAAATCACTTGGAGTTGCAGGTAGGACGGGAATATCACTATAAAACAATATCCTGCCAGTCATGACTAGCAAAGTAATCCGCTAAATGATCGATCAATGCCCTGACCGCCGGTGATAAATGTCGCCTTGACGGATACAAAGCATAAATCGACATGGTTTTTGGCTGCCAGCCAGCTAAAACCGATACCACCTCACCTTTTGCTAACGCACCACTGGTTAAATACGTTGGCTGCAACGCGATACCCATGCCATGCACGGCAGCATGCAGCAAAGTGGTCGCCTCATTGGCGGTCAAGCGGCAGCTCACTTCCACTGATTGTAATACCTCATCTTGCGTGAGATGCCAAATATGTCGCTCGAAATTTTTATATCCTAAACAAGCGTGTTGAGCGAGATCGCTCGGCTGGGTGATCGCCGGATGCGCAGCTAAATAACTGGGCGCAGCCACTAATATCGACTCACATTTTGCTATCGGGCGACCAATTAGCGAGGGATCCGGATCGGCGGCAATCCGAATCGCCAAGTCAATCCGCTCAGCAATCAGATCTGCCGTTTTATCTTGCACATCAATATCGACCTCAACTTGCGGATACTTGGCGAGGAACGGCTTTACCGCCGGAATTAACTGCGCAAAACCAAATGACATGCTGGTCGCAATCCGAATTTTTCCCGCTAAGGACTGACTATCCATCAGTTGATGTTCTAACTGCTGAGCTTGCTCTACCCAGAGTTTAATCGCCTCTAAACACTGCTCTCCAGCAGTGGTTAACGACACCTTACGTGTGGTTCGATTCAGTAATCGCGTTTGTAACCAGCTTTCCATGGTTTCAATGTGCCGAGTCACCATCGGCCGCGAAATATCCAGTCGATCGGCTGTGGCTGTGAAGCTTTGCGTAAGCGCAACGTCGAGAAATACTTGAGCCGCGGTCAGTTTATCCATCGTATTAGTTCGAATTAAGAAACAATGATGTCAATTATTAGCTATATATCCGAACAAGTCTAATTCGTATGATAGCTCCCGAACCGATAACCCACTTTCGATACTCTATTTTAGGATAAATAATCATGAAAAAACTGACTCTACTGACCGCAACTACACTGATCAGCAGCACTGCATTTGCGGCGCAGCAACCTTTAACACTGGACGTTTACAACGCCGATGGCAATAGCTTTCATGTAAACTCAACCTTAGTTTACGGCGCAACAGAAGCCATGGTGATCGATACTGGCTTTACCAAAGCCGATGCCTTACGCATTGCCGCTAAAGTCATCGATTCAGGCAAAAACCTAACCACGATTTTTATTAGCCAAGCGGATCCTGATTACTATTTTGGCGCGGAAGTATTGCATGAGCTATTCCCTGATGCGAAAGTCCTCACCACTCCGGGAGTGCGCGCGACAATTGAAGAAAAGCTGGATGGTAAATTAGCATTCTGGGCTCCGAAAATGGGCACTAACGCGCCAGTGAAGCCGGTATTGCCTACCGCTTATCATGGTAAAACACTGACGATTGATGGACAAACTATTGAGATCCACGATGCTGAAGGTGAGCTAGCCCATCGCCCTTACTTATGGATCCCAGCCAACAAAGCCATTTTGGGCAATGTGGCGGTCTACGGTAACGTTCACCTATGGATGGCCGATGCGCAAAGCGATGCGAGCCGTCAAGCGTGGGCACAGCAGCTTGAGCGCATGCAAGCCTTAAAACCAGAAGTGGTGATCCCTGGTCACATGATTGCCGGCACTCCATTAGATGCCTCAGCGATTAGCTTTGCTCAGCGCTATTTAACGGATTTTGCTAAAGCGAAACAAACCAGTAAAGATAGCCAACAATTAATCAAACGCATGCTTAAGCTTTACCCTGATGCCGGTTTACCAATGGCATTAGAGATTGGCGCGAAAGTACATATGGGTGAAATGCAATGGTAAAGGTACACTACTTTTTTGACCCAATGTGTGGCTGGTGTTTCGGTGCTAGCCCACTGCTAGAAACACTGGCTGAAATGCCGACTATCACACTCAAGTTACATCCGGGTGGGATGTTGCCACGCTCCGAATTGGCCGCCGAGTTTCGAGCGCATATATTAGAGGCAGACCAACAGATTAGCCTGGTGACTGGACAAGTTTTTGGTGAAGCGTACCGCTCGCGAATTGCCAGCCAGCAGCCGCTCATCGTTGACTCTTACCTTACCGCTCAGGCGATCATCGCCGCTGAGGAATTACAAGGCCTAGGGTTTGCGATGCTGAAAAAAATTCAGCAAGCCCATTATCAGCTAGGATTAACCGTTGCCGAGCCAGAAGTATTGACTCAGTTAGCAAGCCAATTAGGTATTGAGCACGATAAATGGCACAACGCCATGCAGCAAGCCAAATCTGATTTACCAGCCACGATTGCCAATAGCAAACAACTGATGGCTCAGTATCAATTACGGGGATTTCCATCGATGATGATTGAATTGGCAAATGGACAGTGGCGCTCGGTACAGCCGAGTGCCTACTATGGTAAACCTGAAGCGTGGCAAGCTTTTTGGCAGTCAATGCTAGCTGCCTGATCCTAGCCAGATTCTCTTAACCTCTAGCCATAGTGCTACTAAAAAAATAGCCCCCAGATTTGGGGGCTATTGACGTTTACAGATTAAATCAATCAATGATTATAATAGATCAAAACGATCGGCATTCATCACTTTGCTCCAGGCAGCAACGAAGTCATGCACAAACTTTTGTTGGTTATCTTGTTGCGCATAAATCTCAGCGTAAGCACGTAAAATCGAGTTTGAACCGAAGACTAAATCGACTCGGGTTGCCGTCCATTTAGCCTGACCCGTTTTGCGGTCACAAATCTCATACGAGTTACGCCCCGTCGGTTTCCATGTATAACGCATGTCGGTTAAATTAACGAAAAAGTCGTTACTTAATACGCCCACGTTATCGGTCAATACCCCATGTGGTGTACCGCCATAGTTAGTCCCCAGTACACGCATACCGCCGATCAGTACCGTCATTTCTGGAGCGGTTAAACGCATCAACTGTGCGCGATCCAATAGCAGCTCTTCAGGCTTGACGACATAATCTTTTTTCAACCAGTTGCGGAAACCATCAGCCACCGGCTCAAGGACATCAAATGAAGCAACGTCCGTTTGATCTAGCGTTGCATCACCACGACCAGGAGCAAACGGTACGGTGATAGCCACGCCCGCCGCTTTAGCCGCCATTTCTACCCCAAGGTTACCAGCCAGTACGATGGTATCAGCGACACTGATCCCTGCTTCAGCAGCAATCTTCTCTATTACCGCTAACACTTTCGCCAAACGCTGTGGTTCGTTCCCTTGCCAATCTTTCTGTGGCGCAAGACGGATCCGCGCACCATTCGCACCCCCCCGTTTATCGGATCCGCGGAAAGTACGAGCACTGTCCCAAGCGGTGGAGACCATTTCACTAATACTTAAGCCGCTGGCGGCAATTTTCGCTTTCACTGCATCAACGTCATAATCGCTACGTCCCGCTGGGATTGGATCTTGCCAAATCAACTCTTCTTTAGGAACATCAGGACCAATATAGCGAGCTTTAGGTCCCATATCACGGTGCGTCAGTTTGAACCAAGCGCGAGCAAACACCTCAGAGAAATAAGCTGGGTCTTGATAAAAACGCTCAGAAATCTTGCGATAAGCAGGGTCCATTTTCAGCGCCATATCGGCGTCAGTCATGATTGGGTTATAGCGAATACTTGGATCTTCAACATCAACTGGCTTATCTTCTTCTTTGATATTAATCGGTTCCCATTGCCAAGCGCCAGCTGGGCTCTTTTTCAATTCCCAATCATAAGTAAACAGCAAATAGAAATAGCCGTTATCCCATTGGGTTGGATGGGTTGTCCAAGCCCCTTCAATACCACTGGTCACCGTATTACGACCGATGCCACGCTTAGTATGATTCATCCAACCTAAGCCTTGCTCATCCAGTTCCGCGCCTTCAGGGGCGGGGCCTAAATTCGCCGCATCGCCATTACCATGACATTTACCAACGGTATGACCACCGGCGGTTAACGCAACCGTCTCTTCATCGTTCATCGCCATGCGCTCAAAAGTAACGCGCATATCATGAGCGGTTTTCAGTGGGTCTGGCTTACCATCGACTCCTTCTGGGTTGACATAAATCAGCCCCATCATTACTGCTGCTAATGGATTTTCAAGATCTCGCTCTCCCGAATAACGGCTGTTTTTAGCGCCACTCGGTGCCAACCACTCTTTTTCTGAACCCCAATAAATGTCTTTTTCTGGATGCCAAATATCTTCGCGCCCAAAAGCAAAACCAAAGGTCTTAAGACCCATCGATTCATAGGCCATATTACCGGCAAGGATCATCAAATCCGCCCAGCTGATTTTATTGCCGTATTTTTGCTTGATTGGCCACAGTAAACGGCGAGCTTTATCTAAGTTGGCGTTATCTGGCCAAGAGTTGAGAGGAGCGAAACGCTGGTTACCCGTACCCGCACCGCCGCGGCCATCAGCAATACGATAAGTTCCGGCCGAGTGCCAAGCCATGCGGATCATTAAACCGCCATAGTGACCCCAGTCGGCTGGCCACCAATCTTGGCTATTGGTCATTAACGCTTTGAGGTCGTTTTTTAAAGCGGCAACATCGAGTTTTTTTAGTTCTTCACGGTAATTAAAATCTGCACCCATTGGGTTCGTTTTCGTGTCATGTTGGTGCAAAATGTCAAGGTTGAGCGCTTTAGGCCACCAATCCATATTGGTCATTTCATTCGATGTCACGGCACCATGCATAACTGGACATTTGCCACCTGACGAGGTGTTATTGTTTTCCATTATCTTCTCCTTGCGACACATTGCTGCGATGATTCATCGCATTCACGGGTAGATTTCTATCTAAAAATCTTATACTTTCATTGTGTTACTTTTTGCTCTACTACACTTTAGATCAAGCTGAATGTTCTGCCATCAATAAACTTGCGCACCTTCACGAGTTAGAGAAAATCTTCTCAACGTTTAGCGCTTGAGGCATAGAATAGGCAATATCGCTAGTGGCTGCTAATCGCCTCGAACGATTAATCTGATAGGTAAACGTCCAAATAACTTGAAGATTCAGCAAGGTAGGTAGATAGTAGTCGAATAGCATTCGATAACATTAACCATAATCAAACTGCATTGCATCTATCACGAGTTCTATCCCATTATGTGAAGTATGTATCGGTGCTCATACCTAAACCCGTTGACGTTGCAGGTAGGTAGTCAGAGAGTTTAGCCTATGAACATAGATGATCATGGGCGTGAAATAAGCAAAGTAAACCAACACTGCAGCTTCAACTAAAAAGTTATATACCTAAACAATTTGGCGTTACAGAAAGACGGTAAGTGAGTAAGCCCCCATAGACAACGATGTGATTGGGGCGAGTGAACCTAGCCAACACCACGTAAGTTCAAGTCGCAAAGGTATAAGTCAATAAAGGAGATAAAGATGAATATTGGTATCAATGAATCTGATCGCATTAACATTGCCCAAGGACTAAAACGGTTACTCGCCGATTCGTACACCCTGTACCTACAAACCCATAATTTCCATTGGAACATTACTGGGCCACAATTTCGTGAGCTGCATTTAATGTTTGAAGAGCACTACACTGAGCTCGCGGTTGCAGTGGATGACATCGCCGAGCGTATCCGCTCTTTAGACGTAGCGGCGCCGGGAACCTACAAAGAATTTGCTGAGCTTAGCTCAATCAAAGAAGTGGTAGGGCTAACTGATGGCGTGGAGATGGTTAACATCCTTACTCAATCTCATGAACAAGTGATCCGTACTTGCCGTGATGTACTGAAACTCGCTCAAGCGGCAGACGATGAGTCCACAGCTTCACTGGTCTCTGACCGAATGCGTGTCCATGAAAAAACCGCATGGATGCTACGCGCTACTTACCGATAAGCGTCATAACGATCCTCGTTTGACTTCCTATCAAGGTTAAACGTCTAAAAAATCAATAAAGGGGTGTAATCGCGCATCCCTTTTTATTTTCCTCCTCGCAAAAAATTCCTCTTCCCTTTGTTTTTCCATAGATTTTTAACTACTTTCCGTGCATTATTTCTCATTGGTGACAGTTATAAAAATAACCAAAGCTCAGTCTGTTACTGTTAATGACGAGGAGGCGGTATCGCTATCATCATCTGATGACCAACGAATACCGTCCAGTATCAAGGGATAACATCACAAGGACCAGATCGTGACTTATATTCACAACACCATTGTCAAATTACAAAAAACAAGTCCTGCACAAGCTGAATTTTATCAGGCGGTAGAAGAGATTTTAGATTCTTTACAGCCCATTCTAGAAACCAACGATAAATACAAACAGCATGCGATTATTGAACGAATTGTTGAACCTGAACGCCAAATCATGTTTCGAGTGCCTTGGGTAGACGATCAAGGACAGGTTCAGGTCAATAAAGGCTATCGTGTTGAATTTAACTCGGCATTAGGCCCATACAAAGGTGGGCTACGCTTTCATCCGAGCGTCAATGCGAGCATCATTAAATTCTTAGGCTTTGAGCAAATTTTCAAAAATGCATTGACCGGTTTACCGATTGGCGGCGGTAAAGGCGGAGCCAATTTCGATCCTAAAGGCAAATCCGACGGCGAAATCATGCGCTTTTGCCAATCGTTTATTAATGAGTTGTATCGTCATATTGGACCGACATGCGATGTACCCGCTGGCGATATTGGTGTAGGTGCTCGTGAGATTGGTTATATGTTTGGTCAATACAAACGGTTAACTGGCCGTTACGATGGTGTCTTTACTGGAAAGAGCCTATTGTGGGGTGGATCTTTGGTGCGTAAGGAAGCCACCGGTTATGGCTGCGTTTATTTCGCGCAAAATATGTTGGAAGATAACGGCCTCTCGCTAAGCGGTAAAACGTGCTTAGTTTCCGGTGCTGGCAATGTCGCTATTTACACCATAGAAAAACTCTACGAACTGGGCGCAAAACCGATTACCTGCTCAGACTCTAACGGGACGATTTATCATGAAACCGGGATTGATTTAGCCACGTTAAAAACATTAAAAGAAGTACGTAAAGTGCGTTTAGAAGAGTATCTCACTGAGCATCCTGACGCTTGCTATATCCCAGCCAGTGATTATCCACAAGATGGGCACGCCGTCTGGCGCTTTCCAGCTCAGTTAGCCTTCCCATGCGCGACACAAAATGAACTAACGGAACAAGATGCACAGGCCCTCGTCGCCAATGGTATTATCGGTGTCTCTGAAGGGGCCAACATGCCATCCACTCAAGACGCTGTAGAAGTCTTTCTTGCGGCTAAAATTTATTACGGCCCAGGGAAAGCCGCAAACGCTGGCGGCGTAGCCACCAGCCAATTAGAGATGGCGCAAAACGCGAGCATGCAAACGTGGAGTTTTGATGAAGTCGATGAAAAACTCAAAGTCATCATGAAAAACATTTACCGCAACGCTCGTGATACGGCAGCAGAATTTGGCGAACCACATAACTTAGTGCTAGGCGCTAACATCGCGGGGTTCCGTAAAGTTGCTGATGCAATGATAGAGCAAGGCGTGGTTTAAAATAATGCCCTTAATGCTGGTTCGCTGGCATTAAGGGTTAACCGATAAGCCCAAGAGAGAACTGAGGGTTTAAACCAGAAATTGCTAACTGCAGTGCTTCTTTAGGCTTTACCGGCATACTATATAAAAAGCCTTGCACGAAAATAACACCCAGCTTTTTTAAAATAGTTGCCTGCTGTGGCGTTTCAACTCCCTCAACAACAAGGTCTATGTTCAAACTGTTAGTAAAACGAACCATAAACTCAATAAACATTTGGTTCTTATCATCATCTAAATTGATAAGAAATTGACGATCAAGCTTTATCTCACTAAAAGTATGAGAAATTAGTTTATCAAAATTAGATTCTTGGCTACCGAAGTCATCCATACTAACACCAAAGCCATTAACCCTGAGCAAGTGTAAATTATTTTTCAAAAACTCTGGAGAATAGTAACTACATGGTTCTTCTGTTAACTCAATAACCAGATAATTAGATGGTAGACTATAAGATTCAAAAGTATTCACTAGAAGATCAATAACATCAGGGTCTGCTAAAAGCAACTTAGAAGCGTTGATAGATACTGGTTTTATTTTTTCAACTAAATATGACTGCCTGACCAAAAAATCTATTGTATTTGATAATACAAAATTAAAAAAATCTTTTTCTAAATTATTCTTTTTTATGAATAATAGGACTTCATCAAGTGATAGTTCTGGAGATAAAGGTGAAACAACTCTTGTTAAAGCTTCAAACCCAACGATTTTATTCGTTAAAATATCTACTTTAGGTTGAAAATATGTCTCAATAATATTAGAAAAGATGACCAGTTTATCATCATAATTCAAAAACTGATTAATAATATTTTCTTTTTTAAATTTTACTTGTATAACAGGCATGAAAATTAAATTTATTATCATATAACATTAATGAAATTTTACTTACTTACAAATTTAAATAAATAAGAAAAAACCACAAATATCGTAGGAAATGACAACCAGAAACAAGGGGAATTCTTACAAAACTTGGCTTAATAT